>NZ_JBSFBZ010000059.1:0-50065 GCF_053593195.1 Saccharopolyspora sp. NPDC002376 | reverse complement strand
TTCGTTTCCCGTTCCCGTTTCGTTATCTCCCGGATATCGAACCAGTTTAGAGTTATCAACCGCGAAAGCGATTCGCATTTTCAAAGTCTTCGTTTTAGAGCCAGGCCAGCCTACCACTCGTTTGTGGAGACTTGGTCGTGACCCCGCGTCAGGCTCGTTCCGGTTTTCCCGGCCCGTGTCGCGCTGACCTGGATAACATTACACACCCCGAAACACCCCCTGAACACCACCCCCCCTTAACGGAAAATCACCAGGTCAGGTGGCATTTCGAGGCCCAAGAGGACGGTCAGCTCCTCGAGCGTGGATTCGACGTCCCGGTGGTGCACTCCGACCATTCCTGCTTCCACCGCTCCGACGACATTCCGATGGAGGTCGTCGACGAACACGCACTGCTGCGGTTCCAGCCCCAGACGGCGAGCGGTCAACAGGTAGATCTCGCGGCTCGGTTTGGCGACCGCCACCTCTCCGGAGAGGACGACCGCGTCGAAGACGTCCGCAACTCGCGGGTCCGGCAGTCCACTGGCATTGGAGACGACCGCCGTGCGGATCCCGCTCCGGCGAGCGTGGCGCGCCACTTCGAGCAGCGGCGGCACATCGGCCGAGGCTCGGCCCGGATCGTCGAGCACTCCGGCGTAGTCCAGGAGCAGTCCCGTGAGTTCCACGGGCAGCACGGTAGCTCACACGATCGAGCGGTCCGCGGCGAAAAGTGACCTGATTCCGGGGGTTGGTTCCTCAGTACTGCGAGGAGTTCTTCCACCGAGATCCGGAGGTCCCATGACCGCAGTCCTCGCACCCGACGCCCCGACCGCGCCACCCGCCGTCGAGGACCTGGACGAACGGAGCGCCATCTCCGTCGCGACGTGCGTCGGCGGGTACGTGTTCGACGCGCTCTCCGGCCGGCGGACCGTGCACGACATCGGCGCGCACGTTTCCTCGCGAGTAGCCAGACTGCTGCTCAACACCCGGCTGGACGCAGCACAAGGCCCGGAGCACCGGGTTCGTTCCGTGCACGCCTGTCCGATCACCGAGTTCGCGGTGGAGGCGTGCATGGTCGTCGGAACGAACGACCGGGTCCGGGCCCTGGTGTTGCGGGTCGAGCGGGACGGCGGGCGCTGGGTGTGCACCCGCCTGTCCCTGCTCTGATCAGCGCCGCCGGTTCTTCTTCGCATCAGCGCGAGCAGCCGCCCGACGCTCACGGCGAGTGCCGCCGCGACCCTCCGGGTCCTGCCCGTCATCGCTGCTGGTCTCGACGCCACCGGTCTCGTTCGGACCGGAGTAGCTCAGCCGCTGCTGGCCCGGGGTGCCGAGCCCCTTGCCGCGCAGTGCGCTGGGGACGTTCTCCCCGTCGGAGGCCGACCCGCCGCCGAGCTGGCTCAGCGCGGGTCCAGCCGATGCCGGGCGGGCCCGCTTCGGCTGCGGGGCCGGCGGCGGGGTCTGCTGGACGTCGGGGGCGGCACCGCCACGGGCCTGGCTCACCGAGACCGGGACGGCGGGCTCCTCCGGCGCGGGCTGCGGCTCGGCAGCCTCCACCTGGACGTTGAACAGGAACCCGACGGACTCCTCCTTGAGCGCCTCCAGCATCGCCCCGAACATGTCGAAGCCCTCGCGGCGGTACTCGATCAGCGGGTCGCGCTGCGCCATCGCGCGCAGCCCGATGCCCTCCTTGAGGTAGTCCATCTCGTAGAGGTGCTCGCGCCACTTGCGGTCCAGGACGCTGAGCACCACCCGGCGCTCCAGCTCGCGCATCGCACCCGGGCCGACCTTCCCGTCGACCTCGGCCTCGCGCTTGGCGTAAGCCGCGCGCGCGTCGTCGATGACCAGCTCGAGCAGTCGCTCCTTGGTGAGGTCCTCATCGGAGTCGACGAGCTCCTCCCAGTCGATGCCCACCGGGTAGAGCGCCTTCAGCGCGGCCCAGAGCTTCTCGAAGTCCCAGTCCTCGGAGTAGCCCTCGGCGGTCTCCGCATCGACGTAGGCGGTGACCACGTCGCTGAGCATGTGGTTGATCTGCTCCTGCAGGTCCTCACCGGCCAGCACGCGGTGCCGCTCGTCGTAGATGACGGTCCGCTGCTGGTTCATGACCTCGTCGTACTTGAGGACGTTCTTGCGGATCTCCATGTTCTGCTGCTCGACCTGGGTCTGCGCGCTGCGGATCGCGCGGCTGACCATCTTGTGCTCGATCGGCACGTCGTCGGGAACCTTGAGCCGGGTCATCACCGTCTCGACCATGGCCGCGTTGAACCGCCGCATCAGCTCGTCGCCCAGCGACAGGTAGAACCGGGACTCACCCGGGTCGCCCTGACGGCCGGAACGACCGCGCAGCTGGTTGTCGATGCGCCGGGACTCGTGGCGCTCGGTGCCGAGCACGTAGAGGCCACCGCTGGCGCGGACCTCCTCGGCTTCGGCTTCGGCCTGCGCCTTGATCTTCTTCACGACCGCGGGCCACGCGGCCTCGTACTCCTCGCGGTTCTGCACCGGGTCCAGGCCGCGGGCGCGCAGTTCGGCGTCGGAGAGGTGGTCGACGTTGCCGCCCAGCACGATGTCGGTACCGCGACCAGCCATGTTGGTGGCGACGGTGACAGCGCCCTTGCGGCCGGCCTCCGCGATGATCGCGGCCTCTCGCGAGTGGTTCTTCGCGTTGAGAACGCTGTGCGGGATGCCCTTCTGGGTCAGCAGCTTCGACAGGTACTCGGAGCGCTCGACGCTGGTGGTGCCGACCAGCACCGGCTGCCCGGCCTGGTGGCGTTCCTCGATGTCCTCGGCGACCGCCTCGAACTTGGCCGGCTCGGTCTTGTAGACCAGGTCGGGCTGGTCCGCGCGGGCCAGCGGCTCGTTGGTCGGGATCGGCACCACGCCGAGCTTGTAGGTGGTGTGGAACTCGGCCGCCTCGGTCTCGGCGGTACCGGTCATGCCGCCGAGCTTGCCGTAGAGGCGGAAGTAGTTCTGCAGCGTGATCGTGGCCAGCGTCTGGTTCTCGGCCTTGATCTCGACGCCTTCCTTGGCCTCGATCGCCTGGTGCATGCCCTCGTTGAAGCGGCGCCCGGCCAGGATGCGGCCGGTGAACTCGTCGACGATCAGCACCTCGCCGTCGCGGACGATGTACTCCTTGTCGCGGTTGTAGAGCTCCTTGGCCTTGAGCGCGTTGTTCAGGTAGCCGACCAGCGGGGTGTTCGCGGCCTCGTAGAGGTTCTCGATGCCTAGCTGGTCCTCGATGATCGAGACGCCCTCTTCGGTGACGCCGACGGTGCGCTTGCGCTCGTCGACCTCGTAGTGCTCGTCGCGCTTGAGCATCGGGGCGAGCCGGGCGAACTCCTGGTACCACCGGGACGACTGGTCCGCGGGGCCGGAGATGATCAGCGGCGTCCGGGCCTCGTCGATCAGGATGGAGTCGACCTCGTCGACGATGGCGAAGTTGTGCCCGCGCTGCACGCAGTCGGCGAGGCTCCAGGCCATGTTGTCGCGCAGGTAGTCGAAGCCGAACTCGTTGTTCGTGCCGTAGGTGACGTCCGCTGCGTAGGCCTCGCGCCGCTGGTCCGGGGTCATCTCGGCGAGGATCGCGCCGACCTCCAGACCGAGGAAGCGGTGCACGCGGCCCATCCACTCGGCGTCGCGTCGGGCGAGGTAGTCGTTGACCGTGACGACGTGCACGCCCTTGCCGGTGATCGCGTTGAGATAGGCGGGCAGCACGCAGGTGAGGGTCTTGCCCTCACCGGTCTTCATCTCGGAGATGTTGCCCAGGTGCAGCGACGCGCCACCCATCAGCTGCACGTCGTAGTGGCGCTGGCCGAGGGTGCGCTTGGCGCCTTCGCGAGCGACCGCGAAGGCCTCTGGCAGCAGCTCGTCGAGCGATTCGCCGTCGGCGTGGCGGCGCTTGAACTCGTCGGTCTTGCCCCGCAGCTCGGCGTCGGACAGAGCGGCTACGTCGCCTTCGAGCTCATTGATGTGCGCTGCGATGGCGCGCAGGCGCTTGAGCATCTTGCCCTCGCCGGCGCGGAGCAGTCGGGACAGGACCATCCGGTCGACCTCACTAGCTGATCGTGACGCGTCCGTCACGGACGCTTTGTGGTCATCGTATTAGAGCTGGTGGCGGGGACGGGCCATCCGGTGCGGTCGGGTGGCGGACCCGCGCACACGCAGCTGTCCCCCGCGAACCACGGTACGCGGGGGACAGCCGTTCGGGTCGGCGTTGGCACAGACTCGCCCTACAGGGCGTCCGCCAATCTGATCACTCCGTAGTCGAATCCCTTCCGCCGGTAGACCACGCTCGGCCTACCGCTGTCGGCATCGGAGAAGAGGTAGAAGTCGTGTCCGACCAGTTCCATCTGGTAGAGGGCCTGGTCGACCGTCATCGGCTTGGCCGAGTGCTCCTTCTCCCGAACGATGCTGCCCGGTTCGTAACCGTTCTCAGCCATGCGCTGTCCGGGGACTTCGGCGCTGTACTCGGGTGCTTCCTGGGGCGCTTCGAGCAGCTGGGTGCGGCCCTCGGCCGCTCCGGAGCCCATCACGACGGGCCGGTCCGCCATCGCTGCGGTCGCCTCTGCCACGGAAGTCGGGTTGTGCTGTCCGTAGTGCACCTTTCTACGGTCGTGCATGCGCCGGAGGCGGCTCTCCAGCTTGGTCGTAGCGGCGTCGAGCGCGGCGTAGAAGTCGCCGGCGCAGGCCTCGGCGCGCACCGGCGTGCCCTTGCCAACCAGAGTGATCTCGACTCGCTGGCAGTTCTTGGCCTGGCGGGGGTTGCGCTCGTGGAAGAGCTCCACGTCCGCCCGGATTGCCTTCTTGTTGTACCGCTCAAGCCGGGTCAACTTGGTGTTGACGTGGTCCCGGTAGTGCTCGGGAACCTCGACGTTTCGACCCTTGACGACGATATCCATTCACGACCTCCGATTCCGTAGGAGAGGTGCGTGGCGCCAGACTGCGCGGTCAGCTCGCTTCCGGCGCCAGGGACATGGGATTTCGCTCCTTCCCTCCGCCAGGGGTTGGCTGGATTGACAGGCACGTTAGCTCGGTTTACCGATTTGTGACACCCCCCGTGTCGGGCGAAGTCAAGCGGCCACTGAGAGTGATTGGTGCCACCGTTCGAAGCACGTGCGAAGCGTGCGCGGACAGTGCTCGCAAGGACTCTCCACCCCGGATTTTCACCCGTTCGGCCGCTCCCCGCGAGTGCACCGCGCGAAGCCATGGTGGGGGCGGAATTTGCCTGCTCATAAACGGAAAACGCGTGCGTGGCGGGAGAAGTTCCCGGGTTCGCCCACGCAGCGGTGGTTCACTCGTTCGTCTCATCCCGCCGTCGCGGTCAGGCTCAGCACCGCTTCGAACGCCCGACCTGCGGTTCCGAGCACTTCCAAGCAGGCCGCGGCGGTCGCTGCGGTGGTGATGACGTCGTCGATCAGGACCAGTTGCGCTGTTCGCGGGGGAATTCGACCGTTCCGGACCAGTACTCGGCCAGACAGGTTGCGCACCCGTTCGGCCGCATCCAGCCCGGTCGAGTCCGCTGCTCCGCGCGCGGTCACCAGGCAGTCCGCTACCTCGGTGGACCAGCCCTGAGCGCTGAGCAGGGCCGACATCCGGTGCGCGATGCGGAGCACGTGCGCGCCGCCGCGGCGCCGGGCAGCGATGGCTCGGGACGGTGCTGGCACGAGGCACCAGCGGTGGTCGAGCTGGTGTTCTCCGGTGATCGCGCGCAGCCCGGTGGCTAAATGCCTGGCCAGCGGATCGGCGAGGTGGCGTTGACCGGACTCCTTGTAAGCCAGGATCGCGCGGCGGGCTGCGTCGCGATAGCGGCCGAGCGCGTACACCGGTGGCTCGGGCGGCAACAGCGGGCGTTCGACGCGGTGGAGTCCGCCGAGTTCGCGGGAACAGTCCGGGCACCACGCTGTGCCCGCCGTGCCGCAGCCCGCGCAGTGCAGCGGCAGCAGCAGGTCAATCAGTCCGGAACGCCCGTCGCGGAGCCAGGAAGCGCGCATCGGCCGAGCATGGCGCAAAACGGCCTGCCGACTCACCGACGAGTGTCGGGCGCTGATCGCCCGGCGAACCGCCCCGTCACCCGGTCGATGGTCACGAGCTCGGGCGAGGTCAGTGACGCGCGGTCGTCAACGGCGGTTCCCGTGCTGATGTTGGTCAGCCGGGGAAGAACGGCACGGAGCTGCTGCCGATGCGCGGTTCCAGCAGGGACCACACGTCGTTCGGATCGCGGGACGACCAGATGTTGCTGCGGTCGGCGACGATCACCGTCGGACCAGGGCCCACAGTGACCGTCTTCATCGGCTGACCCAGGTTCGCCGACGTGTAGGCCTTCCAGAGGAAGCCGTCCACCGACACCTCGTACACCGGGGAGCTGTTGCTGTCGGTGATCACCGCCAGCGACTCCTTGTCCCGCCACTCCAGACCCAAGATCTGCGCGTCCTGCGGGGCGGGCAACGCGATCGGGCGCTGCAGCACGACCGCACCGTCCTGATCGGACACCGCGCCGATCACCAGCCGCCCGTCGATCACCGCCGCGACCCGGGTGCCGTCGCGGGACAACCGCAGATCCGTGATCGGCCGCCCCTGGGTGAACTGCTGGGAGTCGACCTTCTCCACCGACCAATCGCCAGCGCTGCTGCTGCGGGCCCGGATCACGTCGCGGCCGCCGACGACGGTCCACACCTCGGAGCTCCCGCGCCAGGTCGGCTTGCTCATGAAGCTGCCGACCGGACCCAGTTCGGCGAGGGCATCGCCGTACGGCCCGACCCGCAGCGCAACCTCGTCCGGACTCCGCCGGGTCACCGCGGCGATCTTGCTCCCGTCAGGCGACTGACCGGCCAGAACCACCTGGTACTCACCGGACCCGGCCGGTCCGGGAACCGGATCGGCACTGCTGTCCAGCCGCCTGAGCCGCTCGTCGATCACGGCCAGACCACCCAGGTCCTGGCGCGGGACGTTGTTGACCTCGAACTGGGTGAGGTCGGTCGGCCGCAGGTCCTGCGCGGACGGCAGCAGCGGCATGCCCTCCTCCTGCAACCGCACCCGCGCGTTGCTGACCTTCTGCAGGGTGAACACGACCTGGGCGGCGATCAGCCACCGCGAATCGTCGGAGACGTTGCCGAGATTGCTGAGGTTGACCTCCAGCGCGCCGTCGCCGGTGGCCTCGCTGGTGTTGGTCCGGGGATGCACTCCCGGCGGGATGGCGGTGTGCAGCGCCGAGCGCAGCCCGTCCGACGGTCCGGCGGTCAGCAGGTCGATGACCCGGCGCGGCAACGTGCTCGCCGGCTGGGAGGCCACGTAGCGCACGTCCGGCACGACGCCGCTGGAGTCGTGGTCGAGGAAGTAGATCGGCACCGAGCGGTAGACGCTGCTGAACGAGTTCTTGCTGACCACCATTTCAGGCGGGGGCGTGGTGATCCGCCACTTCCCGTCGCGCTGGCGCTCGACCCGCACGTTGGTCTCGTACTCGCCGACGTCCGGTACGAAGGAGGAGTCCGGCAGCAGGCGTCCGACCTTGTCCGCCTTCAGCGTCACCATCTGCACGCCGTCGGGGCCCGGCTGCTGGACCGGGATGGTGTCGACGTTGTCCACGATCAGCAGGCCGGGCGTCGGCAACCACTGCTTGGCCTGCACCTCGTCGAGGTGCATCCGGGCCGCCTCGTGGTTGCTGGCCGGCGACGCGGAGTCCACGAACCGGCGGACCAAGGCCAACGGGTCGAGGTTGTCGGGCGGCGGGGTCACCTCGGTGGTCGAGTTGCGCTCGTCGGCTTCTCGCACGGCGACCGGATCCGACTCCTCCGGAATCGACGCGCACGCGGTCAGCGGGATCAGCAGCGCGGAGAGCACCGCCAGGCAGCGAGTGGCCCGGCCTCCCATCATTCGTCCTCCCAGGTGTCCTCGGACAGCCGGGCGGGACCCCGATCGTGGATCTCGCCATCACCGGCTTCGGTGTCCTGCGGCCGCTCCACCGAGGCTGCCAGCAGCGCTTCCGGTGCGGCGATGCGGCGGGTGCCGGGCAGCGGCAGCGGACTGCTGTCGAACTCCGCACCCGGCCGTCGGGGCAGGGTGACGCGGAAGCACGAACCTTCGCCCGGCTCGCCCCAGGCGTCCAGGGCGCCGCCGTGCAACCGAGCGTCCTCCAGGCTGATCGACAAGCCCAGCCCAGTGCCGCCGGTGCGCCGGTTCCGGGACGGATCGGCCCGCCAGAACCTGGTGAACACCAGCTCGGCCTCGCCGGAGCGCAGACCGACGCCGTAATCCCGGACGGTCACCGCGACGGCCTGCTCGTTGCTGCCGAAGCGGACCTCCACCGGTCCGTCCTCGGCGTGGTCGATCGCGTTGGCCACCAGGTTGCGCATGATCCGCTCGAGCCGGCGGGCATCGGCGACGATGGCCAGCTCGCCGTCACCGCCGGACGGCACGATCACCCGTAGCTCGACGCCGCCGTCGTCGGCGATCGGGCGCAGGGCCTCCGCCGAACGTTCCACCAGCTCGGCGAGGTCGACCTGCTCGGCGGACAGGTCCGCCACGCCGGCGTCCAGGCGGGAGATCTCCAGCAAATCGCCCAGCAGCAGTTCGAAGCGGTCCAGTTCGTCGACCAGCAGCTCGGTGGAGCGGGACAGGCCGGGTGGGAACTGCTCGCGGGAGGCGTGCAGCACGTCGGCTGCCATCCGCACCGTCGTCAGCGGGGTGCGCAGCTCGTGCGAGACGTCGGAGGTGAACCGGCGCTGCAGCAGGCCGAACTCCTCCAGCTGCGTGATCTGCTGCTTGAGGCTGTCGGCCATCTCGTTGAACGACTCGGCGAGGCGGGCGACGTCGTCCTCGCCGATCACCCGCATGCGCTTGTCCAGGTCGCCCTCGGCGAGCTGCTCGGCGATCTGCGCGGCCTGCCGCACCGGCCGCACGATCTGGCGGGTCACCAGGTTCGTGATCAGCCCCAGCAGGACCAGCAGCACGGCGCCGCTGACCAGCAGGGTCTGCTGCACGACGCGGAGGGTCTCCTGCTCCGCGGCGAGCGGGAACATCATGTACAGCTGCAGCGACCGGGTGGCGCTGCCGACCGGCGTGCCCACGATCAGCATCGTGACCGGGCCGCTGTCCCGCGGCACGGTCTTGATCTTGGTCGCGAGCTGGCCGCGTTCGGCGAACAGGCGCAGGTCGTCGGGCACGTCGCTCACCGGACCGGCGAACGGCTGCTCGCTGCGGTCGACCGGCGCGAGCCCGTCGACCAGCACCGGGGTGAACGCGCCCGCCACCGTTTCCGTCGTGGACTGGCCGGAGGAGGACGTCGTCAGCCGGTTCAGCGCTGCCTTGAGCTGCTCGGAAACGCTGTCGGAGTTGGGGTCGACCGCGGTGAGCTCGCGCTCGAGGATCGGCAGGCTGGTGTCGACCTGCGTGAGCACGGCTTTTTCCTTGGAGTTCAGCAGCTGGGAGGTGATCTGCCACTGCAGCACCATGCCCAGCACGATCACCACGGCCAGCGAGAGAGCGAGGGTGCTGACGACCACGCGCAGCTGCATCGAGCGGCGCCAGATCGACTCGAAGCGGCGCCAGCGGTCGCGGACCTCTTCCCGGACACGACTCACCAGCCACCGCACCCAGCGGCTCCGACGCGTCCACACGTTCACGGCAACCGTCGCCCTCCACGACTACGACCCCGGTCGGCAACTGTGTCAAAGGGTCGATCCACGGACCGCACCGGCCCGCGGCATGCGAAGAGCGCCCGCTCGGCGAGCAGGCGCTCCAGGCCCGATTACCGGATCACGGAGGGCCGGCCTTGTAGCCGACACCGCGGACCGTCAGCACGACCTCGGGGCGCTCCGGGTCGCGCTCCACCTTCGACCGCAGGCGCTGGACGTGCACGTTCACCAGGCGCGTGTCCGCGGCGTGTCGGTAGCCCCAGACCTGCTCCAGCAGGACCTCGCGGGTAAACACCTGGCGCGGCTTGCGGGCCAGCGCCACCAGCAGGTCGAACTCCAGCGGGGTCAGCGCGATCGGCTGGCCGTCCCTGGTCACCTCGTGGCCGGGCACGTCGATGGTCACGTCGCCGATGGTCAGCACCTCGGCCGGTTCCGCATCGGTGCGGCGCAGCCGCGCGCGCAGCCGGGCCACCAGCTCCTTCGGCTTGAACGGCTTGACCACGTAGTCGTCGGCGCCGGACTCCAGACCGAGCACCACGTCCACGGTGTCGCTCTTGGCGGTCAGCATCACGATCGGCACGACGGACTCGGTGCGGATGGCCTTGCAGACGTCGATGCCGTTCATACCCGGCAACATCAGGTCCAGCAGGACCAGGTCCGGCTTGAGTTCCCGCAGGGCAGGCATCGCCTTGGTGCCATCGCTGACGACGGCGGTCTCGAACCCCTCTCCCCGGAGCACGATGGTCAGCATTTCGGCCAGGGCCGGATCGTCGTCCACCACGAGCACGCGTGCCTTCATGTCCAACATGGTTGCACTTCTGCATCGGCTGCCGTGCACGCACCCGCAGATCGTCACCGCAGGTCGGACCGTTGATACCCGGAAAAGCCCAGCTCATACCGCTGAACGGAGCAGTGGCCGGGCGATCTGAGCCGCCCAGCCCGGCCCGCTGGTCAGGCGAGGACGTGTTCGTCGACGATCCCGGCGAAGTCGACCTGGCCGGAACCGTCCACCACCAGCCACGGCGACCACCAGTCGGCCGCCGCCAGCTGCGCGTAGACCTCGCCGCAGCGCTGCTGCAGTTCCGCGTCGGATTCGAAGTTGTCGCGCTGACGGTCCTCTTCGGTCCGTTCGCGGTGCTCGGCCCGGCGGGCCGCCACCTCGGTCGGAACCTGGAGCAGGATCTGCAGATCCGGCTTGGGCAGCGCGAAGCGCGACACCTCGAGCTCCTGGACCCAGGCGACGAAGTCGCCGCTGCTGTCCTGGTGGAGCCGGGCGGCGCCGTAGGCGGCGTTCGAGGCGACGTAGCGGTCGAGCAAAAGGACGTCGTGGGCGCGGAGGTCGTCGCGGAGCGCGGCTGCCGCGGAGCGGCGGTCGAGCGCGTTGAGCACGGCCATGCCGTAGACGGAGTCGCCGAGGTCGCCGTGGCCACCGCGCAGCGCCTCGCCGACGAGTTCACCGTGGACGTCCTCGGTGTAGCGCGGGAACGCGGCGCGCGCCACGGAGTGTCCGCGGGCGGTGAGCTCCGCAGTGATGCCGTTGGCGAACGTGCGCTTGCCCGCACCGTCCAAGCCCTCGATGACGATTAGTCGACCCACGGCATCGACGGTAGTCGAGCGCCGCGGACCTTCCGACGGCCTCCCCCGATCTGCTCCGCAGCGCGCGAATTCGCTTTGCTGCCAGCTGCTTCACCTGTATACAAGTTGCATGCAGAAGACCCACCCGTACCAGCTGACGGTGACGTGGACCGGCAACACCGGCGACGGCACTGCCTCCTACCGCGGGTACAGCCGTGAGCACGTGGTGGAGATCGACGGCAAGCCGCAGCTGACGGCTTCGGCCGATCCCGCATTCCGCGGCGACCCGAAACTGCCCAACCCGGAGGACTTCCTGGTCGCAGCGCTGTCCGAGTGCCACATGCTCTGGTACCTCGGGCTGTGCAGCGCTTCCGGCGTCGTGGTCACCTCCTACCGCGACGAAGTGAGCGCGACCATGGTCGAGGTGCCCGAAACCGGCGGCCACTTCACCAAAGTCGTGCTCCGCCCGAAGGTGGAAATCCCCGCCGCCGAGTGATCCGAGCGCCAGCCGGTCGGCCCGAGCCTCGGTCGGTTCGATCACTCCACTCGAGGACCGGCGTTCACGCAGGTCCTCCCCCCGTCCGCATGGCTCCGGTCGGCGCGAACTCCTCCGATCTCGGGACAGGACGTACGCCGCGCGATCAGAATCATCGGGGCAGAGGTCGCCAGACGTCGATCAACAGTGGAGAATCGATCACCGACCGGTGATCGCTACGACTCGGGAGGAACCAGTGCAAATCCCCGGGCCCGACACTCGCGTGGTCGAGCTGCGGGTGCACGGAATCCTCGGCGCCACCGGCGACGAGCTAACCGACTCCGTGGCTTCGGTAGACGTCGCCGGTGACGGCATCGGGCGGATCATGCGTCCGGCCGACCGGTTGCGCCGACCGGTGCCCGGACCGGTGCTGTCGACCGGAGACCGCTCGGTGCCCCGGATCGTCGAGGGCTACGTCTGGGGCAGCATGACCTCCGGCGGCCTGGCCAAGGCGACCTGGGCGCTGCTGTTCCCGTTCGCGCTGGCGAACATGGCGCACTGGATGCTGCCGCCGGTCCGCAGCGACAGCGCGCTCAGCCGCGGTCTCTCCACCATGTTGCGCGCCTTGCTGCGTCTGTCCGCGCTGCTGCTGACGATGTTGTTCGTCGCGCAGATCACCGTGGTCAGCCTCGACCTGGTGGCCGCGCAGTGCCTGAGCCCCGGTGCTCCTTGTCTCGAGTTCATCCCGAGCGCAGTCCGGTCCCTCGACGTGCTGCGCGCGTCGGTGGCGTTGCTGCCGGTCGTTCTCGTCATCCTCCTCATGCATCATCTGTCCACTGTGTCTTGGCAGGTCTCGGCACCGAAGACCGACAAGCCGCAGCACTCCGCGCGCGCCCCGATGCTGCCCGGCGCGAACGTCGTCGCCGACCCGGACACCCCCGCCTTGCGCGCCCTGCACGTGATCGCCGCACTGTCCACTGTGGCAATGCTCGCGCTCGGCGGGCCGTTCCTGACCACCGCGGACCCGCGGTGGATCCTGGCCGCCGCGCTGATCGGCATCTCCATGGTGGGCACGGTCGCCCTCGACGACCCCGCCCGGATGAAGCCGGACGGCAATGAGAAGGTGCTGCGGGGCCTGCTCGGTCGCACCCCTCGGCGCGCACTGATGACCGCCGCCGCGCTGCTGCTGTGCTCGGTCGCGCTGCTGCCCGGCCCGCTCAACGCGCAGCTGCCCGGCTCGGGCCCCACCATCGACGCGATCACCAGCGCACTGGTGGTCACCTGCATCGCCGTCGCGGTCCTGCTCACCCCGGCTACGCTGCTGGCGCGGTCCACCTGGAAGGCCTGCCCGCGACCGCTTCGCCCGTGGGCCGGCGGCTGGATGTCCGCGCCGGTGCTGATGTTCGCGTGCATGCTCGGCAACGGCTTCGGAGCCGGGCTCGCGTTCACCGTGTGCCAGACCCTCGTCGTCGACAACGCCCCCGACTCTCCGGGACCAACGCTCCCCGACGCGTTCGACGACGTCACAATCTTCTGGGGCGCCACCGCCGTGCTGCTGGCGATCGCCGCGGTCATCGGCATCCCGTTGCTGCTGCTGAAGCGGTGGCGGACCACCCGCACCGAAGGCGACAGTTCGATCCCGGACGAGATCGCCCTGCTGCACGCCGGTCGCCCGGAGGATCAACGCGCCGCCGCGAACGCCTGGAAGTGGGCCGACCTGCAGCGCCGCTACTCGCACATCGTCCTCCTCGTGATCGCCGGGGTGCTGGCGGTCAGCACCCCGTTGACGGTGGTGGCGCGAACCATGGAACTTCCGCCGCTGACCGATACGGGCTGGCTGGTCGGGATCGGGGTCGCGTCGCTGGCCGCGCTGGCGGTCGGCTTGCTGCGGATGGTCTTCCTCGCGGCCAACAAGCAGGACACCGCCCGCTACCTCGGCGTGCTCTGCGACCTCGTGCTGTTCTGGCCGCGCGAGGCACATCCCGTGGTTCCGCCGTGCTACGCGCTGAAGGTCATCCCCGAGCTGGCCGAACGCGCCACCGAGCACCTGGCCGACCCGAACACCCGCGTCGTGATCGTCGGGCACAGTCAGGGCAGCCTGCTCGCCGCCGTGGCGACCGCCCGACTGCTCGACTCGCTGCCCGAAGCCGACCGCGAACGCGTCGGACTGGTCACCGCGGGCTCCCAGCTGCAGTGGGCGTACCCGCGCGCCTTCCCCGGCGTCGTCCCGCACACGTCGCTGCGCGACCTGGCCGGCACGCTCGGCGGGCGCTGGCGCTCGCTGTGCCGCGGCACCGATCCGCTCGGCGGGGCGGTGACCACGTGGAACCGGCAGGTCTACGACGGCATGCTGATCGGCGTCGGGTTCCGCGCCGACGGCACCGAAGGTCCGCTGCCCGCCGCGACCCGCGGCCCCACCGGCGCCCTGGTCCTGGGCGGCGACCACTGGCTGCCCGATCCACAGCGCGGACCGTTCGCCTGCCGCCGCTGGGTGCCGGGCGTGCTGGGGCATACCGACTACCCCGGCGACCCCGAGTGGGACCGGGCGGTCGCGATGGCGGCTGGTCTGGAGACCCCGGTTCGCGGCGCCACGCTGCCGCTGCGCCCGCAGACCCCCACGCCAGCGCAGGCTCCGGCCGTGCCGAGCGCGCCGAAGACCCAGCACCTGACCGCGCAGGGCGGTGACGGCGGGTCCCTCACCGACTCCGTCGAGGAGCTGACCCACGCGCCGGAGGAGCCCGAGGACGCACCGGCGAACGAGGGCACACCGGTCACCGTGCCGGAGCAGCAGGACGTGAAGACCCGCCCCAAGCCCGCGGTGCTGCCCGAGATCACCGAGCCTCGCGGTCGCAGCGCACCGTGGGAGCGGGCGATGTCGCTGGGCAGCAGCGAGAACTGAGCTCCGCGCCCAACTCCGAACCGGTGGCGTGGTCCAGCACGCACCGCGCCACCGTTCTCTTTCATGCGCATCGGTGGACGCACGGTCGACGCTCTTCCACCACCGACCCGATGCGGAGCTGACGCTCCAGCACGTGCCATGCCGATAGTCGTTCGCCTGCTGGTTTCTGCCGTTTCGAGTTCCATGCAGTCCATGCTGCCGCGCTGACCAGCAAAGATCATCACCCGAGCAGGTGAACATACGTTCGAATACCTAGCAGCTCTCAAACCCATCGGCAGCGCTGGCGGCCCCAGCGCGCGAAAAAGCGCGGCGGCACCGCCCCAACGGGACGACGCCGCCGCGCCTCTTACCAGGAATTACTCGGCCGAACCGGAGCCTCGGGGCACCTCGCCACCGGCCGCGACGTCACCGGCCTGGGCCCGCTGCCCCAGCCGCGAGTGCTTGCGGCCGTACAGGAAGTAGATCACCACACCGGCCACCATCCAGACCACGAACCGGACCCAGGTCAGCGCGGTCAGGTTCAGCATCAGCCAGAGGCAGGAGATGATCGCCAGGATCGGCACCAGCGGCACCAGCGGGGCGCGGAAGCCGCGCGGCAGGTCGGGCCGGGTCCTGCGGAGCACGATCACGCCCAGCGAGACCAGCGCGAACGCGAACAGGGTGCCGACGTTGACCATCTCTTCGAGCTTGTCCGCCGGGAAGAAGCCAGCGGCCACCAGCACGACCACGCCGACCAGCAGGGTGGCGCGGGTCGGGGTGCCGCGCTTGGGGTCGGTCTTGGCCAGGCCGCGCGGCACCAGACCGTCGCGGGACATGGCGAACAGGACGCGGGTCTGGCCCAGCAGCAGCACCATGACCACACTGGTCAGACCGACCAGCGCACCGACCGCGATGATCGCGGCCGCCCAGTTGACCCCGTTCAGCGCGAAGGCGGTGGCCAGCGTGGACCGGTTGCCTTCCGCGTCGGTCGCCAGGTCGGTGTAGGGCACCATGCCGGTGACCACCAGCGCGACCGCGACGTAGAGCACGGTGACAATCACGAGGCTACCGAGGATGCCCCGCGGCGCGTTCTTCTGCGGGTTGCGGGTTTCCTCCGCGGTGGTCGCGACGATGTCGAAACCAATGAAGGCGAAGAACACCAGCGACGCACCGGCCAGCAGGCCGAAGAGGCCGTAGGTGCTGGTCTCACCGCCGAGGATGAGCGACAGCAGCGACTGCTCGATCTTCGGGGCGTCGGTGGCGGTGGCCTCGGAGGCCGGCGGGATGAACGGCGTGTAGTTCGCCGTGTTGACGTAGGCCAGGCCGACCACGATGACCAGCAGCACCACCGCGACCTTGATCAGCGTGATGACCAGGGTGACCCGGGCGGAGAGCTTGGTGCCCAGCGCCAGCAGGGTGCACAGGACGGCGGTCAGCAGCACCGCACCCCAGTCGAACTGGAGCCCGCCGCCGATCTCGAACGAGGTCGGCAGGTCGAATCCGCCGAGCTTGAACACTTCCTGGAGGTAGACCGACCAGCCTTTGGCCACCGCGGCCGCGGCGACCGCGAATTCGAGGATCAGGTCCCAGCCGATGATCCAGGCGACGAACTCGCCGAAGGTGGCGTAGGAGTAGGTGTAGGCGCTACCCGCGACCGGCACCGTGGAGGCGAACTCGGCGTAGCAGAGCGCTGCGAGACCGCACGCGACCGCGGCGAGCACGAACGCTACGGAAACGGAAGGGCCGGTCACATCACCGGCGGTCCTCGCGGCCAACGTGAAGATGCCGGCGCCGATGACCACGGAAACACCGAAGACGATCAGATCCCAGGTGCCGAGGTTCTTTCGAAGTTTGGTGTCCGGCTCGTCGGTGTCCAAGATCGATTGTTCGACCGACTTGGTACGCCACAGCCCAGTACCTGGCACTGTCGCCTCCTCAGTAATCCCAAATGGTGGGTCGCACCCTAACCCGGCAGTGTTGCGGGCGGAACTGGGCGCCTTTAGTCCTAACGCCCATTCGTTAACTCCTTGTGATGTGCACAACTTCGCGCCAGGGCGAAACAGGCCTGGTCAGCGGGTCAGCGTCCGCTCGAGGTCGGGTTCGAGGTAGATCAGCCGCGCTTCGGGAACCTTCGCGCGGACCCGCGCCTCCGCTTCGTCGATCTCGGCAGCGACCTCCGCCACAGACATCGAGGGGGTCATGCCGATCTTCGCGGCGACCAGGAGCTCCTCCGGTCCCAAATACTGGGAACGAATGTGAATGACCTTCTGCACGCTCCCTCGCTCCAGCTCACCGACGATCGCGGCCAGCACCTCGCGGTTCGCGCCCTCCCCGATGAGCAGGCTCTTGGTCTCGACGATCAGCACGATCGCGATTACCCCCAGCAGCGCCCCGATGCACGCAGTGCCGACACCGTCCCACACCGGATTGCCAGTGAGCGCGGTGAGACCGACACCGCACAGGGCCAGCGCCAGACCGATGAGCGCACCGAAGTCCTCCAAGAGGACCACCGGGAGTTCCGGGGTCTTGGCCTGCCGGACGAACTGCCACCAGCTCAGCTTCCCCTTGAGCTCGCGGGATTCCTTGATCGCGGTGACGAAGCTGTAGCTCTCCAGCCCGATCGCGACCACCAGGATCAGCACCGCGACCCAGATCGAGGTCAGCGGCTCGGGGTGCTGGATCTTGTGGATGCCCTCGTAGAGCGCGAACACCGAGCCCAGGCTGAACAGCAGCAGCGCGACCACGAACGAGTAGAAGAAGCGGTCACGGCCGTACCCGAACGGGTGCTCCTCGGTGGGCTTGCGCTGCGAGGTCTTCTGCCCGAGCAGCAGCAGGCCCTGGTTCGAGGTGTCGGCCAACGAGTGCACCGACTCCGCCAGCATCGACGAAGAACCGGTGAGCAGGAAGCCGGTGAACTTGGCGGCCGCGATGCCCGCGTTGGCGGTGAGCGCGGCCAAGATCGCCTTGGTTCCGCCGCTTGCTGACACGTTCTCTCCCGTGCGGTGCGCAGGTCGACCGGTCACCCGGTCAAGGACGGGAGGAATCTACCGGCCGACACCACGACCGGACTACAAGTTCGAGAACTCGGCCGGATGTTGCCCCGTTCGTACTGCGCGCAGGCTCAGAACGCCCCGGCCGCGGCGCGAAACACCTGCGCCCGGCCGCCGTCGTCGAGCTCGGCGGGACGCACCTGCACCGCCGGGTCGGACGCCGCGAGCCACACCGACTGACCGCGTTCCAACCGCAGCTCGCGCGGCAGCGATCCGTTGTGCGTGCTGCTGGTCAGCCGGATGCTGCCCTTGGTGCACAGCAGGATCTGCGGGCCCGGCGAATCCAGGTGCACGACACCGGATTCGGCCGGCGTCCAGTCCAACCTGGAGAGTTCGAACTCGTCGGCCGGAGTCCGGTACGCGGTCAGGTTGGCGTCCAGCGACTCGCCCTTGAGCACCCGCATGTCCCCACAGGCGAAGTCCAGCACCCGCAGCAGTTCCGGGACGTCGACGTGCTTGGGGGTCAGACCGCAGCGCAGGATGTTGTCGGAGTTGGCCAGGATCTCGATGCCGGTGCCGTTGAGGTAGGCGTGCAGGTTCCCGGCGGGCAGGAAGATCGCTTCGCCGGGCTGCAGCACGATGCGGTTGAGCAGCAGGCTGGCCAGCACACCGGCGTCGTGCGGGTAGGCCTCGCCGAGCTCCAGCACCGTCCGGCACTCGAGGGCGAACTCGCCGTGCCCCCGAACGTGCTCGACGCACGCTTCCAGCAGCTCCGGCAGCACCTCGCGAAGGTAGGTCTCCGGCAGCGTGATCCAGGTGGTAAACAGCGCGCGGAGACCGTCGGCGTCGGGCTGCGCGGCGAGCAGTTCTCGGTGCGCGCGCAGGCTCGACACCGCCAGCTCGTCCAGCAGCCGGACCGTGCGCTGGGCCTCGCGGAACCCGGCCAGCGCGTGGAACTCAGTCAAGGCGCAGATCAGCTCGGGCTTGGCGGTGGGATCCGGGTAGTTGCGGTTGGGCGCGTTGCGCGCGATGCCCGCCTGCTCCTCCATCCGGAAGCCCTCCGCGGCCTGCTCGGCCGACGGGTGCGCCTGCAGGCTCAGCGGTTCGTCCGCGGCGAGCACCTTGAGCAGGAACGGCAGCTGTCCGCCCCAGCGCTGCACGCACACCGGCCCCAGGTGGTGCGCCGGGTCGTTTTCCAGCAGGGACAGCAGGGACACCTCGTCGCCGTCGGACCGGACCACGCGCGACGGGTCGCCGGGGTGCGCGCCCATCCACAGCTCGGCTTCCGGGTGCGGGGTTGGGACGGGCCGACCGAGCAGATCAGCAAGAGCGGTACGCGAGCCCCACGCATAGGGGCGCACCGCGTTCCGCAGTAGCTCCACAGTCGTTTCTCGCTTCCTCGTCTTCGCGCCTGCTCGTCCGCAGCGCCCAGCACAGCACACGCGTTGGACCGCCGGGCGGCATCGGGGCATTCCCCTGAAACTTCCCTCAGTGCATCGCCAGCGCCGGCCACCCCGGACCGTTCAGCGTGCCCGCCGCCAGTCCTAGGTAGACGGCGGCCAGGTCGAATCGGGCGGCCAGCGTCGCGGATCGCAGCACCGCGTCGTCGCGCACCGATTCACCTGGGCTGATCAAGTCCGCGCCGGGCAGGTCCCGCATCGCGCCCCGCTCCTGGGCCTCCCCCTGCGCGTCGTATCGCGCGCTGACCAGGAACACGCGCAGGGCGGCGCCCGGGTTGTCCCCGGGGTCGGCGAACAGGTCCGCTTCGGAGCCGACCGAGGAGGCGGCCCGGTGCAGCGCGTGCTCTGCCACGGCCTGCTGGTAGTCGGCCACGTGGCAAGGCGTTGCGGCGTGGGCACCGAGTGCGAACGCCCCGTGCGTCGCAACCGCAGTGGACACCCGGTCCAAGCCCCACAGCAGCGGTGCGCGGTCGGCCAACCGCAGGGCCAGCGACTTCGCGGGGTTGGTCAGCGCGTCCTGGTTCGGGTGCGCGTGCTCGGCCTCCTTGTCCAGCTCGTCGGCCAACTGCTCGGCGTCGAAGCGAACCAGGTCGAGCGCGCGGAAAGCGTTGAGGCCGACCGCGAACGCGTGCGCGAAGGACAGCGCTGGCGGCACCGGAATGCGCGGCGGCAGGACCTTCGCACGGCCTGCGCCAGCAGCGGCGACCGGGCCGTCCGACGGGACCGCCAGCACGACCGTCGCACCGCGGCGGCAGGCCGTCGACACCGATTCGGCCAGCACCGCGTCGCCGACGTCGTCGCTGTGCGCGAACACCACGTCGAGCGCGCCGATCCAGGCCGGGATGGAGTCGGTGACCACCACCGGAACCGGGCAGCGCGGCCCCGCCAGAGCGGCCAGCAGCTGGCAGACGCCGAGCCCCACGCCGGGACGCGTCAGCAGCACGATCGCGCGGGGACGGCCGTCGGCCAGGTCGTCCATGCCCACCTCGGTCGCGGTCTCAGCCGCGGCGCGGACCTGCGCGCCGGACAGGGCCGCGAGGCGCAGCAGACCGCCGGCATCCGCGTCGACCAGCCGAGCGGGATCGTCGAAGAGAGTGTCGTCGAGCACCGGGCCTCACCCCTCCCCGGAAGGCGCCGGTCCCCCGACGGCTTCTTCCAGCAGCAGCACCGGAATTCCGTCCCGCACCGGGAAGGCCCGACCGCAGGAGGTGCAGGTCAGGTAGTCGGCCTGGGGATCATCGGCCAGCCCCGGCCGGAGCTGGGCGTGCTGCGGGCACGGGCAAGCCAGGATCTCCAGCAACTGCGGTTCCAGGTCAACGGCCACTTTTCCTCCCCAAACTCGCCCGCGCACACAGCGCGGGCTTGCGCTCCGGCCTCTCGCGGCCGAACTTCACCCTCGGACGACCGCAAGCACCTCGTCGCGCAGCGCGGCCATCGCGTCAGTGTCCCTCGCCTCCACGTTGAGCCGGAGCAGCGGTTCGGTGTTGGACGGGCGTAGGTTGAACCAGGAACCGTCCGACAACTCCACGGTAAGCCCGTCGAGCTCGTCCACACGAGCACCCGACCGGTCGCCGAAGGCGGCCGCCACCGCGCGCATCCGGCCCTGCTGGTCCTCGACGGTCGAGTTGATCTCGCCGGAGGCGGCGTAGCGCGAGTAGTCGGCCATCAGCTCCGACAGCGGCAGGTCCTGACCGCCCAGCGCGGCCAGCACGTGCAGCGCGGCCAGCATGCCGGAGTCGGCGCGCCAGAAGTCGCGGAAGTAGTAGTGCGCGGAGTGCTCGCCGCCGAAGATCGCCCCGGTCTCGGCCATCGTCTGCTTGATGAACGAGTGGCCGACGCGGGTGCGCACCGGCTTGCCGCCGTGCTCGGCGACGATCTCGGGCACCGCCTTGGAGGTGATCAGGTTGTGGATGATCGTCCCACCCGGCTCCTTGGCCAGCTCGCGGACGGCGACCAGCGCGGTGATCGCGCTCGGCGCGACCGGTTCGGCGCGCTCGTCGACCACGAAGCAGCGGTCGGCGTCGCCGTCGAAGGCCAGCCCGGCGTCGGCGCCGACCTCGCGGACCTTGGCCTGCAGGTCGACCAGGTTTGCCGGGTCCAGCGGGTTGGCCTCGTGGTTGGGGAAGTTTCCGTCGAGCTCGAAGTACATCGGGATCAGCTCGACCGGCAGCCCGTCGAAGACGGTCGGCACGGTGTGCCCACCCATCCCGTTGCCAGCGTCCACCACGATCTTCAGCGGGCGGATGCCGCTGACGTCGACCAGTTCGCGCAGGAAGGCGGAGTACTCGGCGGTCATCTCGCGGCTGCTGGTGCTGCCCTTGGCGCCGAGGAACTCGGGCACGCCGTGGGCGACCAGCTCCTGGATCTCGGACAGACCGCTGTCCTGGCCGACCGGGGCCGCACCGGCCCGGCAGAGCTTGATGCCGTTGTACTGGGCCGGGTTGTGACTCGCGGTGAACATCGCGCCCGGCAGCTCCAGCCGGCCGGAGGCGAAGTAAAGCATATCGGTGCTGGCCAGGCCGATGTTGATCACATCGACGCCCTGGCCGGTGACGCCTTCGGCGAAGGCCTCGGCCAGACCCGGCGAGGAATCCCGCATGTCGTGCCCGATGACCACGGCCGGACCACCCACCAGACGAGTGAAGGCTGCGCCGATCTCCCGCACCGCGTCAGCGTCGAGGCCATCCCCGACCACCCCGCGGATGTCGTACGCCTTGACGATCCCCGACAGGTCTCGCACGCTGTACCCTCCCCGATTCCACGCCAGACATGACGTGGTTGGCAGCCTACCGGCGAACGATCGGACGTTGGCGTCCGCTGGATGCACGCGAGCTGTTCGTCACGATCAGTTCACTCATCGATCGGATCGGGCAATGCTCGCAAATGCCCGCGACGGCTACCGCTGGGGCCGGCTCCCTGGGCTTCCACCGGCCGGTCCGGCCGCCCGGCTTCCCGGACCGCCTCGGCCAGCGCGGTCAGGTCGTCGTCGGAGGGTTCCGGCGGGGCGAACTCGCCCTCGTGCCGCACGACCTCCCAGCCCTTCGGCACGGTGAGCCGCAGCGCGTGGGCTTCGCAAAGGTCGTAGCTGTGCGGTTCGGCGTAAGTGGCCAGCGGGCCGACGACCGCGGTGGAGTCCGCATAGGCATAAGTGAGCGTGGCGACGGCCGGGTTGAGACACCCGGTCCGCGAGCACCGCCTCACGCTCCGCACGACACGCACGATAGCGCGCCCGCTCCGATGCGCGGTGAAGGCACGCGGAAACCGATGTTGAACGAACCCGTCAGACCGAGGTCAGTGCAGGTCAGGGCGGCGCGGACCGAGTTCCAAAGCCGGGCGTTTCGCCTGGTCGATCACTCCGCGCACCGCGGAACGACCAGTTCCGCGCGCTGGCGCGCCCGCGCGGGCGGAATTCCACCCGATGCTCGTCCCGGCTCCGGGTGCGGAAGGCGTACCCTCAGCGCGTGGTGACCGCACGTGGATCTCGGCGCCGTATCCGCTTCCGGCGGGACCGGCGTGGCCGCGGCCTGCGAGGACCGCTGTACCCGTCCTCGGTCCCGGTGTCGCGCAGCCGTTCGCAGCGCTTCGACGCGCTGGTGCTGGAGGCGTTGGAGCCGATCGAGCAGCGCTGGCACGCCGAGCTGACGCAGCTGGACGTCGCCGTCGACGAGGTGCCGGAGATCACCAGCACCGCTCCCGAGAAGGTCGTGTGGGACGACGACGTGGTGGTGGACTCCAACGTTCCGCTCGCCCGGCTGGTCCCGGCCGGAGTGGACCGGCGCGGACTGCCCACGCGCGCGCGGATCGTGCTGTACCGGCGACCGCTGGAAGCGCGAGCGCGCGACGGCACGGACATGGCGGACCTGCTGCACGACGTGCTGGTCGAGCAGGTCGCCACCTACCTCGGTCTGGACCCGGACGTCATCGAAGGGCAGTGACCAGCGCGTCCAGCGCTGCCGCATACCTGTGCTCGGGTGGCGTGGCGTAGCCGACGACGACACCGTCAGCCGCGGGCATCGACGCATCGGGGTGGCGGAAGAAGTCGAGCCCGTCCAACGCGATGCCGCGTTGGACGGCGGCTGCGACGGTGGCCAGCTCGGTGCCGGGTCGCAGGCGGAGCACGGCGTGCAGCCCTGCGGCGATGCCGGTGGCGGTGATGTGCGGAGCGTGCTCGGCCAGTGCCGCGATCAGCTGGTCCCGGCGGCGTCGGTAGCGCTGCCGCATGCGGCGGACGTGGCGGTCGTAGTGCCCGGACTCGATGAAGTCGGCCAGCGCCAGCTGGTCCAGGACGCTCGTCCAGCGCTCCCGCAGCCCCTTCGCCGCCAGCACCTCGTCCACCAGGCGTTCGGGCAGCACCATCCAGCCGAGGCGCACCGCCGGCGACAGGCTCTTGCTCACCGATCCGAGGTAGATCACGCGCTCCGGGTCGAGGCCTTGCACCGCTCCCACCGGCTCCCGGTCGTAGCGGAACTCGCCGTCGTAGTCGTCCTCCAGGACCAGCCCGCCGCTGGACCGCGCCCAATCCACGGCTGCGGTACGGCGTTCGGGGTGCAGCGGTCCGCCGGTCGGGAACTGGTGGGCGGGCGTGAGCAGCGCGGCGCGCATTCGCGAGTCCAGTTCATCGGTCCGGGCACCGTGCTCGTCGAGGCCGAGCGGGATCGTGCGAACCCCGACGTCGGCCAGCAGCTGGCGGTGGAAGGGCAGGCCGTAGGACTCGACAGCGAGCGGGCCGTGCAGGACTCCGCCGAACAGCAGCTCCAGGGCGTGGGCGAACCCGGAGCCGACCACGATCCGCTCCGGTTCGGCGCGCACCCCGCGAACTCTCGCCAGGTAGTCGGCCAGTGCGCGGCGCAGTTCCAGCCTGCCGTGCGGGTCACCGGGGCCGAAGGCCTCGTTGGGTGCCGCGTTGAGGGCTCGGCGTGCTGAGGCCGACCAGGAAGCTCGTGGGAAGGAGGAGCTGTCCGGCTGTCCTTGTCGCAGGTAGTGGACCGGTGCCGGGCGTTGCATCCGCCGGGCCGGACGGCTAGAGCGGAGGGGTTCGACGCGATGCGCGACGCGGGTCCCCGAGCCCTGGTGGGCGGTGAGCCATCCCTCGGCGATCAGATCGGCGTAAGCAGCAGCGACGGTGTTGCGGGCCAATCCCAGATCCGCCGCCAGCGATCGGTACGGCGGGAGGCGCGTGCCCGACAGCAGCCTTCCCGCCCTGATCGCGTCGCGCAGCGCAGCGGTGAGCACCGCCCTCTTGCTCCCCGGCCCGGACAGGTCGAGGTGAAGGTCGCTGCCGGTCACCGCCGCCGAATTGGCCCAAGATTTTGCCACGGAATTGCACTCTAAGACCGGTCGATGTGCGCCGTAGCGTCGAACGCATGACGAACCAGAACCGAATCGAATTCGCCAAGACCGCTCCCAAGGCGCTCCGAGCCCAGATCAACCTCGAAGCCGCGGCCAGCGAAGGACTCGACCCGGTGCTGGGCGAACTGGTGCGAATCCGCGCGTCCCAGCTCAACGGGTGCGCGTACTGCCTGCACATGCACACCAACGACGCCCGCAAGGCCGGTGAGGACGAGAACCGGCTGCACATGGTCGGGGGTGTGGCGCGAAGCGTCGAGCTTCTTCACCGAGCGGGAGCTCG
Organism: Saccharopolyspora sp. NPDC002376; assembly: GCF_053593195.1. NCBI lineage: Bacteria > Bacillati > Actinomycetota > Actinomycetes > Pseudonocardiales > Pseudonocardiaceae > Saccharopolyspora > Saccharopolyspora sp. NPDC002376. Next base: position 25,459 of record NZ_JBSFBZ010000059.1, on the reverse strand, counting down.
CGGCGCTGGAGCTGACCGAGGCCGTCACACTGATCTCCGACCGCGGCGTGCCCGACGAGGTCTACGCCCGAGCCGCCGAGCAGTTCGAGCCGGCGGAGCTGGCGAGCCTGCTGGCGCTGATCCTCAGCATCAACACCTGGAACCGCATCGCGCTCGCCACGGGCAAGACCCCCGGCACCGACGAACGCGGCATCTGAACCCCGACGCGATTTCAATGGAAATCGGACGTCTGATTTCCATTGAAATCGCGGAAGTTCTCCACAGGACCCGGCACCTGTCCACCCTCCGGTGCGTCGGGGCCCGACACACCGCAGGACCACAGTTTCAATTGAAACTGTGGTCCCGCTGCTTTCGGCGTTCGGACCTTTGCGGTGATCAGGGTCGGGAGTCGGGTTTGCGGCGGCGGCTGGGGATCGCCGCGACGAGGGTGAACAGGACCACCGCGGCTTGGAGCGACAGCAGGGCTTTGCGGGGCAGTTCGGTGAATCCGACCTGGACCTCGGTCGCCTTTTCCGGCAGCGGGATCGCGACCTGGTGGCCCCAGGCCTTGGTCAGGGGGAGGTCCATTCCGTCGATTCGCGCGTACCAGCCGGGTTCGTTCTCCGCTCCGAGGACCAGTGCGCGTCCGGCTCCGCCTTCGGAGACTCGGACGGTGAAGCTCGGCAGTTGTGCGGCGACCGGTAGCGGGCGGGCTTCGGGAGTCGGTTCCGGTTCGGTCTGCGCCTGGCGCGCCAGGTCGGGGCCGACCAGCTTGACCGGCGAGCTCGGCAGCAGCAGGTGCAGGACTTGGCTGCCGTCCGGGAGCCGCTCCTGCTCGTTCACCAGACCGTGGCCGAGCTCCAGCACCTGGGAATCGTCCGGTACGACGACGAACTCCGCGCCTCGAGCCGCCACCGCGGCCAGCGCCCCCCGCACCCGATCGGGATCGGTGGATCGCAGATCGCTGTCGACCTGGCGCAGCCAGTCAGCAGCGGTTCCGGCCGGGGCAAGATCGTCGTCACCGAAGTGCGGACCGGAACCGGTCACCAGTCGCGCGGGCTGCTGTCCCGAGTCGAGCACCAGTCGCGTTCCGGTCGGCCCGGGCAGCGGCTGCTGGGGGCCGAGCGGACCGCTAATCGCCGCGAAAGCAGAGCTGACCACCAGTCCGAGCACCACGACTCCCAACGCGGCGAGACCGAACTCCGGCCGCACTGCGGGGAACTTCGCGGGCAACTTCAGCCGTCCGGCCTGCAGCACGATCCAGCTGCACCCGACCGCGACGAGCACCAGCGGCCCGCCCGTCCAGCCGACGGTCGCGATGCCACCGCTGATCGGCTCGGCCACCGAACCATCCACCGCGGCCGCCAGCAACCAGCCGAAAACCGCGACCCCGACGGCAGGCAGCATCCGCTTGTCCCAAGCGAACGCGAGCACCACCACGGCGGCCAGGACGAACAGCACTCCGGGCACGCTCGCCGCAGAACCGTCCGGGCTCAACGTCAACAACCACGCGCCAGCGGGCTGCTCCACCACTCGAGCACCGAGCCCGTGCAGCAGCACCTCCGGATCTTTCAGCAGCACCACGGGCCACGGCAGCAAACAGGCAACAGAAAGCAGCACCACCGCGGCCAGCCCGGCCACCCGGTGTTGGCTGCGCGCGTTCTCCCCCGGCAGCAGGACGTGCGCGAGCAGCGCAAGCACGATCAACGCCAAGTGCAGCAGCGAGGAAAACGCGCCGAGCAGCGCCAGCCCCAGCGCGGTCAGGCAGACCGTGCTCAGCCACTCCTGATCGGAACGCCGCATCACCGCAGCGATCCCGGCGAGCAGCGGCGGCACCATGATGTGCGCGACGACCACGTCCAAACGCCCTTGCCCCGCCGACAGCAAAGCCGCCGGCAGCACGGCGTACGCACCCGCAACGATCGCACGGCGCAGCGGCGAGACCGGAAGCGCCCGAGTCGCGAAGTAAGCACTCAACCCCGCGAGCGGAGCCCCGAACAGCAGCAGTATCGACACCACCACCGACGGTCCACCTAGGACACTGCCGAGCAGCGCGAGCACCAACAGCGAAGGCGACGCCGGAGAACCCGTGCCGCCGTCGACCGGATGCCACGCGGCCAAGTAGTCCCGCCAGGTCGTACCGAGGTCAGCCACCGGAAGCAGTCGCCCACCTGCCAAACCGGATCCGAGCCGCCCGGCGATCAATGCGTTGATCAGTGCGAACAGCAGCAGCGCAGCGATGAGCACGAAGAGCGGGGACGACAGCAGCCGCAGCACCCTGCCACGGCTGACGAAACCTCCGCGGGCCTTGTCCCGCGGCGAAGGCGAAGGTCGACGTTCCAGTCGCTCGAAGACGTCGCGTCGGATGATCTTGCCCGGCTCCACCTCGGCAGCGGTCGGATCGTCCCCGGCCGCCGTCAGCAGTTCGGCCAGCTGGTCCGGCTTCGGCGCGGAATCGCCGTCCAGCAACCACAACCAGCGCCCGGGGTCGGCCCATCGCCGCTTCCCGAGCGCCACGGCATCCGCGACTGCGGTGGCGAAGGAGGTGTCCCGCGGCAACGTCAGCACGTCGTCGACGACTTGGTCCGCGCGCGCCTGCTCCAGCAGTTCCGCACTGCGGTCGGCCGAACCGGTGTCCACCGCGAGCACGCGGCGCGGTCTTTCGGACTGCTCACCGAGCGCGGCGAGCACTTCCGGCAGCCACGCTTCGCCGTCCCGACACACCAACACCGCCAGCACCGGCGCGCTCAAAGTCTTCCTCCTGCCGAGCAGATCCACCACCGCACGAACGGTAATGCACCAGCAGCGGAAGAAAACCCGCCGAAATGACCTGATTCAGACGTAATCGGCGGGCAGCGACCTCAAACCGCGCGGCGCTTGAGCTTGCGGCGCTCCCTTTCGGACAGTCCGCCCCAAATGCCGAAGCGCTCGTCGTGCTGCAACGCGTACTCCAAGCACTCGGAACGCACCTCGCAGCCCTGGCAGATCCGTTTCGCCTCCCGCGTGGAACCGCCCTTCTCCGGGAAGAACGCTTCCGGATCGGTCTGCGCGCAGAGCGCCCGTTCCTGCCATTCCTGCTCTTCTTCGGACATTTCGAACAGTTCGGCAAGAACGTCGAATTCCGCGACGACGGGTGCGTCCCCACGCTCCGCCAAGCGGCTGTCTCCTGATTCCCACATCGTTGGACTTCCCCCGATTTCTCCCGATCCCGCCGGCCCTCCCCAGGGCCGGAACAGGACGCACTCCTGCTCACGGGTGGTCTGGTCCCTCACCAGGACCTCGCAACTCCGACGGCGGCGCCGTCGCCGACCGGATGCGCCGCTCACCCTCTCTCCGCCAGCGGCACCTCGATCGACCCCGTGCCCGACCAGGTCTCCCGCACCTGGTCGTCCCGCTGTCGCGATCTCCCCTCCCGAGGAATGATCATTTCAACGGTGAATGACACTGCTGTGATTACACCCGTGTAGCTCCTTGCGGTCAAGCGGAGACCATCCGTAGGGGGACACCCGGACAGCGCCACCGCACCACCACCGAGCTCCGCTGAACGCGCGCTTTCGGCGCAGCGCCAGTACTCCGTCCGCCGGAATCGATCCCCCGCACGGAGTCCCGAGATCATGCATACCACTACGCGATCACTCGTGCCCCTGCCTCGTGGCCGCTCAGTTCGTGGACACTGGGGTCGTGAAGAGCTCCACGACCGGCGTCAGCCCCCTGTTCCTGGCGTTCCTCGGACTGACCGTGCTGGGCGGCGTGCTGGCCACCTTCGACGGGAACCTCGCGCGGACCACCGGCGTTCTGCTGCTCGTGCTCGGCGGCTGGACGACGTCGCTGTGCCTGCACGAGTTCGGGCACGCGGTCACCGCGTTCCGCGGCGGGGACCTCTCGGTGCGCTCGAAGGGCTACCTGACGCTGGACCCGCGGCGCTACACCGATCCGATCCTGAGCATCGTGCTGCCGCTGATCTTCGTGGCGCTCGGCGGGATCCCGCTGCCCGGCGGCGCGGTGTGGATCAACCACCACGCGCTGCGCTCACGCCGCACCGAGTCGATGGTGTCGCTGGCCGGGCCGCTGACGAACTTGGTGTTGGGTCTGCTGATCGCCACGGCGGTCGCCGCGGTGCCGATGCCGATGGGGCTGGCCGCGGGCCTGTCGTACCTGGCCTTCCTGCAGGTGATCGCGTTCGTGCTGAACATCCTTCCGATCCCCGGCCTGGACGGATACGGCGCGATCGAGCCGTACCTGTCCGCCCCGGCTCGGCAGTTCGGCGAGAAGGCGCGGCCGTGGGCGCCGCTGGTGCTGTTCCTGCTGCTGATCGGGGTTCCGTTCGTCGGCCGGATGTTCTTCCAGCTCGCCTACTTCGTGTTCGGCCTGGTAGGCGGTGACACGACGTTGACGATGCTCGGACAGGCGATCTTCCGCAGCGTGTTCGGGTTCTGAGGTTCCGCGCCCTCCTGGCGCGGGCGCCGTGCGAGGATCGGAACCGTGAAGGTCGTAGTTCTGGTCGGTGGAGTCGGTGGCGCGCGGTTCCTGCTCGGGGTGAAGGCAGCACTGGGCCTGCCCGCCGTTGGCGAGCCGCAGCAGCAGTCCGAGCACGAGGTCACCGCGGTGGTCAACGTGGGCGATGACGTGTGGATGCACGGGTTGCGGGTGTGCCCGGACCTGGACACCTGCATGTACACCCTCGGCGGTGGTATCGACGAGGCGAAGGGCTGGGGGCGGGTCGACGAGTCCTGGTCGGTCAAGGAGGAGCTGGCCGCCTACGGCGCCGAACCGAGCTGGTTCGGGCTCGGCGACCGGGACATCGCCACCCACCTGGTGCGCTCGCGGATGCTGCGCGCGGGTTATTCGCTGTCGGCGGTCACCGAGGCGCTGTGCGACCGGTGGCGGCCGGGCGTCGGCCTGCTGCCAGTGACCGACGAGCGGGTGGAGACCCACGTCGCCATCGACGATCCGGAGACCGGCGAGCAGCGGGCCGTGCACTTCCAGGAGTGGTGGGTGCGGCACCGCGCGGAGCCGAAGGCGCACGCGATCGTGCCAGTCGGGGCGGACGAGGCGAAGCCGACGCCGGCGGTGCTGGACGCGCTGCAGCAGGCCGACGTGGTGCTGATGGCGCCGTCGAACCCGGTGGTCAGCATTGGAACTCTACTGGCGGTGCCGGGTTTCCGCACCGCGCTGCGGGAAACCTCGGCACCGGTCGTGGGCCTGTCCCCGATCGTCGGCGGCCGACCGCTGCGCGGCATGGCCGACGCTTGCCTGACCGCGATCGGGGTGGAGAGCACCGCCGAGGCGGTCGGTCGGCACTACGGCTCGCGGCAGGATTCCGACGGAGTCCTCGACGGATGGCTGGTGCACACCGGTGACTCCGCCGAGATCCCAGGGGTGAAGGTGCGCTCGGTGCCGCTGCTGATGTCCGATGTGGACGCCACCGCCGCGATGGCGCAGGCGGCGTTCGACTTGGCGCGGGAGGCGCGATGAAGGACCACGCGGCGGCAGGCGGGTTGCAGGTCTTCGCGGTTCCCGGCCTGCCGGAGTTCGGCCCCGGCGACGACCTGGCGGCGTCGATCTCGGCGGCCGCCCCGTGGCTCAGCGACGGCGACGTCGTGGTGGTCACCAGCAAGGTGGTGTCCAAGGTCGAGGACCGGATGGTCGCCGCCCCGCTCGACCCGCAGCTGCGCGACGAGCTGCGCCGCGAGCTGGTGCTGTCCGAGGCCACGCACGTGGTGGCCCGGCGGGGCCGGACGCTGATCACCCAGAACAAGCTCGGCATCGTGCAGGCGGCCTCCGGCATCGACGCCTCCAACGTGCCGCAGGACCAGATCGCGCTGTTGCCGGAAGACCCGGACGCCTCCGCGCGCCGTTTGCGGGCCGGGCTCGCCGAGCGGCTCGGGATGCAGGTCGGCGTGGTCGTGACCGACACGATGGGCCGCGCCTGGCGGATCGGGCAGACCGACGTGGCGATCGGTTCGGCCGGTGTCGGCGTGCTGCACGACTACGCGGGCAGCACGGATTCGCAGGGCAACGCGCTGGCCGTCACGCTGGTCGCGGTGGCCGACGAGATCGCTGCCGCCGCGGACCTGGTCAAGGGCAAGCTGGGCGCGGTCCCGGTCGCCGTGGTGCGCGGTCTGACCACTGTGGACGACGGTTCGACCGCGCGGGACCTCGTGCGCACGGTCGACGAGGACCTCTTCTCCATGGGCACGGCCGAAGCGTTGGCGCAGGGCCGCCGCGAGGCGGTGCTGATGCGCCGCTCGATGAGGCAGTTCGCGGACGCCCCGGTGGACGAGGACGCGGTGCGCCGCGCGGTCGGCTCGGCCCTGACCGCGCCCGCCCCGCACCACACCCGCCCGGTCCGCTTCGTGTGGCTGCGCGATCGACCGCTGCGGTCGAAGCTGCTGGACGCCATGCGCACGGCTTGGCTGGACGACCTGCGCGCCGACAGCATGCCGGAGGAAGCGGCCCAGCGGCGCGTGAACCGGGGCAACCTGCTTTACGCCGCCCCGGAGCTGGTACTGCCGTTCCTGGTCCGCGAAGGTGCGCACGACTACCCCGACGAACGGCGCGGGGACGCGGAACGCCAGATGTTCACCGTCGCCGGCGGCGCTGCGGTGCAGGGACTGCTGGTGTCGCTGGCGGCCGAGGAGCTCGGCTCGTGCTGGGTGTCCTCGACGATGTTCTGCCCGGACGTGGTGCGCGCGACGCTGGACCTGCCCGACTCCTGGGAACCGCTCGGCGCCGTCGCGGTCGGCCACCCGGCCGAGCCGGTCGCCGGACCGCGCGAACCCCGCGACCTCGACGACGGATTGGTGGAGCTGTGAGCGGACCTCAGGCCGACGCGCTGCGCGTGCTCGGCGACTGGCGCCCGACCGACCCGCAGCAGGAAGCGCTGCGGCACGCCTTCCTGACCTTATTGGACGCCCGGGCTGACAGTTGCCTGCGCGCCTGCGAGCCGGGGCACGTCACGGCCTCGGCGGTGCTGCTCGACGCGGCCGGCGAGAACGTGCTGCTGACGCTGCACCCGCGCGTGGGTACGTGGTTGCAGCTGGGCGGTCACTGCGAGCCGGAGGACACCACCCTGGCCGGGGCGGCGTTGCGCGAAGCCACCGAGGAGTCCGGTGTGGACGGTCTGGTGGTGGACCCGGAACCCGTGCACCTCGACGTGCACCCGATCACCTGCTCGCTGGGCAAACCGACCCGCCACTTCGACGTCCGCTTCGTCGTTCGCGCCCCGGAGGGAGCGGAGCCGACCCGCAGCGACGAGTCCCTCGACCTCCGCTGGTGGCCGGTGGACGCCCTCCCGGACAACACCGACATCGGTCCCCTGATCACCGCCGCACGTCAGCGGGTCTGATCACGCGCCTCACATCACGCGGTAGTCGCGGACGGGCATCCTCGGGCCGTGACGGGGGCGGGTTGCTCCTGCTGCGCTGAGGTAGCGGACCGCTCGGTGGCGGTGGCCTTCATAAGGGGCGAGGGCTTCGAGCATGCCTTCGTCGTCGAGCGGGCGGCCCGCCAACGCCAGCCCGACGATCGTCGGCAGGTGGTAGTCGCCGACGCTCACCGCGTCCGGGTCGCCCCAGGCCCGCTGCGCGATCTCCGCGGCCGTCCACGGGCCGATTCCCGGCACCTTCTGCAGGAGGTCGCGCCCTTCGACGCCGCGCAGCTCGGCCGCGCGCTCCAACCTCGCTGCCACCGATGCCGCGGCGAGCAGCGTTCGTCTGCGGGCTCCGTCGATGCCCGCGCGATGCCATTCCCAGTCCCGGATGCCGCGCAGCTGCAAGGGATCCGGCGCGACCCACAGCTTCTCGACCGGTCCTGGTGCGCGGCTGCCGAAGCGCCAGCACAGCTCTCGCCAGGAGCGCCACGCTTCCCGGTTGGTGACCTTCTGCTCCAGGACCGCGGCGACCAGCACGTCCCACACCCGACCGGACGCGCACAGCCGCACCCCGTGCGAGGCCTTCCGCCCCCGCTCCACGACGTCGTGCAACGCGACGAATCCGCTGGCGTCGTCCGACTCGCCGAGCAGGTTCGGGATGTCGTCGAGCACCAGCTGCGCGCCATGTCCCCACGCCGCGGCGTCGACTTCTCCGGCGCTGTTCTTCCGCAGCCGCAACGTCGTCGGGCCAGACGGTGTCGTGGTGCCCCACCACACCGCACCCGAGGGATCGACCCGCGTGGTGGGGTCGCCGCTACCTCGGCGCAGCGGAGCGAGCACCCGGGGCAGATCCACCGGGTACGGCGGGGACCAGATCCTGGTCAGAGCGTCAGTCATCGCCTTCCGAGGGTATGCCGACCACCTCCGACGACGTCGTGGGTCCGGGTCAGCAGTCGGCGGAGAAGCGGACTCCGTGCTCGGGCAGGTTCACGCCCGGCCACACGCGGACGCCGTCGAGCAGCTCGCAGCCCGCGCCGATGTGCGCATCATCACCGATGATCACGCCCCGCAGCACCGCACCGGCGCCGATCGTCGCGCCCGCGCCGATCACGCTGCGCTCGATCACCGCGTCCTCGGCCACGCGGACCCCGTCGAACAGCACCGACTCCACGACACTGGCGCCGCTCTCGATGACGCAGTCAGCACCGATCGAGCTGCCGCCGCTGACCTGGGCACCAACGTCGACCGACGTGCCGTCGAGGCATAACGCCTCGCCGTGTTCCCCCGGCAACGCGTTCGTCGGCGCAACACCCAGCACCAGGTCCGCCGAGCCGCGGACGAACGCCTGCGGGGTGCCCATGTCCAGCCAGTACGAGGTGTCGACGTGGCCCTGCACACGTGCACCCGAGGCGAGCAGTTCTGGGAACGTCTCGCGCTCCACCGACACCGGCCGCCCGGCCGGGATCCGGTCGATCACCTCGCGGCGGAACACGTAGCAACCGGCGTTGATCTGGTCCACCGGCGGGTTCTCGGTCTTCTCCAGGAACGCGGTGACCCGCCCGTCCGGATCGGTCGGCACGCAGCCGAACCGGCTCGGATCGTCCACCTTGACCAGGTGCAGCGTCACGTCCGCTGCGGTGCTGCGGTGGGTGTCGATCAGCTCGTTGAGGTCCACTCCGGACAGGATGTCGCCGTTGAACACCAGCACGTCGTCGGCGCTGAGCCGGTCCGACACGTTGCGGATCGCCCCTGCGGTGTCCAGCGGCTCCGGCTCGACCACGTACTCCAGCCGCAGGCCGAGGTCGGAACCGTCGCCGAAGTGCTCGGCGAACACCTCCGCCTTGTAGGAGGTGCCGAGCACCACGTGCTCGATGCCGGCGGCCCGGATCCGGGACAGCAGGTGGCGCAGGAAGGGCACCCCGGCCGTGGGCAGCATCGGCTTCGGCGCCGACAGGGTCAGCGGGCGTAGTCGCACGCCCCGCCCGCCCACCAGCACGACGGCCTCCGCCGTCGACGACGCGGCCCGGTCCCGATCATCCGCGGACATCGGCGTAGCTCCTCCTCTACCTGACGGACTTCCCTGACGAAAACCCATTGGGGGGAATACTCTGGCAGGAGCAACGGCATAATGAACACCGGGCCCGTCCCCGCACGGCTCGACGCCCGCCCCGGCGGACCACCGACTGCGAACGACTGAGAGGGCAGCCCATGGACCCGCGCCTCCGAGCCGACGAAGCGCTTGCTCGCGCGCGGGCACGCGACGCGTTCGTCGTCACGCCCGACAACGCCATCTCGCCGATGGACGCCGCGAACACCGTGCGCATCCCGCGCGACGTGGTCGATCACGTCGATCCCGCAGACACCACGCAGGAACTCCCCTCATCCGGCCAGCAGGCCGCCCCGCAACGGCAGCAGGCCGCCCCGCAACAGGGCTGGCCGACCGAGGACTACGGGACGGGGCAGCAGAACCTGCCGCCGAACCCGTACCACTCGCAGCGCGGCCCAAACGAGTTCGGACCGCTCGGTTCGCAGCCCGGTCAGCAGTACCCCCAGTACTGACCACCTGGCTGATCAGCGGGTTTCGATGCGGGCCCGGAGGGCCAGCGCCGTGCGCAGCGCGAGCCGCAGGGGCGCCCAGAGCGGGCCCGGGTGGCGGTCGGCGAGGTAGCGGTAGGCGCTGCGGTGATGCTCCACGAGCATCCGCTTGGCCGCCTTCGACGTGGAGCGGCCACCGATGTGCATGACCTCGGCTTCCGGCACGTAGATGTTCAGCCAGCCCTTGCGGCGCAACCGGTCGCCCAGGTCGACGTCTTCGAAGTACATGAAGTAGCGCGGGTCGAAGCCGTCGATGGAGTCGAACGCCTCGCGACGCAGCAGCAGGCACGAGCCGGACAGCCAACCCGCCGGGCGTTCGGTGATCTCCGCCTCGGACTGCTGGTAGGCGCGCGTCCACGGGTTGTTCGGCCACACCTTGGCGAACACCGCGTGCCCGGCCCCGCGCCCGATCGAGGGCAGCATCCGGGCCGACGGGTAGACCTCGCCGTTGGGTTCCCGGATCAGCGGGCCGAAGGATCCCCCGCGCGGCCAGCGCTTCGACGCGGCCAGCAGCTCGTCGAGCGCCCCCGGCTGCCACTCCAGGTCGGGGTTGGCGATGACGACCCAGCCGTACTCCTCGCTCAGCGCGGCCACGCCGCGGTTGCCGCCTCCGCCGTAGCCGAGGTTGCCGCCGGTGGGCACGAACTCGACGTCGGCGCGCTCAGCAGCAGCACGCTCGGGTTCGCCGTCGGTGGAGCCGTTGTCGGCGAGGATCACCCGGACCGACCGGTCCGTCGCCTGCTGCAAGGTGTCCAGGAACCGGTCCAGCGTCTCGCCCGGCGAGTAGGTCACGGTGACAACGGCGAGCTCGTCGCCGTAGGTGCGCGTGTCGGTCACGCCATCACATTCTGCCGAACCGCCCCGAGCGCGGAAATCCGACCACAGTTTCAATTGAAACTGTGATCCGTCGTGCCTGGGATTTACAGTTTCAATTGAAACTGTGGATCAGCGGGTGCGGAGGTGAATGTGGTGGGCGCGGGCGAAGGCCGCGCGGTGCTGGGTGGCGCAGGCCGCCCAGGTGAACTCCTTGGCCCGGCGCTGCGCGGCGGTGGCCAGCGCTGATCGGCGGGTCGGGTCGTCGAGGAGTTCGGTGAGTCCCGTAGCGATGTCTCCGGCGCCCACTCCGCAGTAGGCGACGGCGTCACCGCCGACCTCGGGCAGGCTCAGCCGTCGTGTGGTGAGCACGGCAGCACCGCAGGCCATGGCCTCCAGGACCGGAAGGCCGAAGCCCTCACCGAGGCTCGGGTAGGCGACGACGTCCGCGCCGCCGAGGAATCCGGCGAGCTGCTCGAACGGAAAGTAGCCGGCCCGGATCACGCGGATCCGGTGCGGCACCGCTTCCAGCGCCCGCTCCACACGGGTGTCCCAGCCCGGCTGACCGGCCAGCACCAGCGCGGGCGAATCGGTGCGTCCCTGGCAGGCCAGGGTGAAGCCGCGGATCAGCGCGGGCACGTTCTTGCGGGGCTCCAGCGCGCCAAGGAAGGCCACGTACGGCTGGTCGTGCAGGCTCAGCCGCTCGCGGACCGCCTGGACCTCTTCTGGCGTCGGCGCGTGGAACCGGTCCGGGTCGACGCCGTGGTACATCACCGGCATCCGCGTCCGGTCGGCGCCGACGGAACGGGCGAGCTCGGCCGCGGTCGCCTCGCTCGGCACGATGCACAGCGTCGCGCGGCGCAGCGCGGTGCGCGTCCACGCGCGGAAGAAGCGGGCCTTGACCGGCGAGTGCACCGCCGGGTTGGTGAAGAACGTGGCGTCGTGCAAGGTCACCACCGACGCGGCCGGGTTGGCCAGCGGGGTCGTGTAGTGCGGGGAGTGCAGGACGTCGATCCCCAGCCGCCGGACCAGCAGCGGCAGGGTGGTTTGCTCCCAGGTCAGCCGCGCAGTGCGGGTGGCCACGGCTTCGGCGGCGGGCACCACGTCGGTGTGCGGCGCGATGGCCGCGTACAGCTCCGCGTCGCGGGGCTGGCAGGCGACGGTGAGCCGGGCGCCGTCGGCGTCCAGCGCCGCCAGCAGGGAGTCGACGTACCGGCCGACGCCGCCTCGGTCCGCGGGTACAGCGGTGGCGTCGATGAAGATGTGCGGCTCGCCTCTGTGCACCAGAGCAGAGTACGGGGCGAAAAGCCCAGTTTGGGACGAGAACGTGAAAATGTGTTCAGGCCTATGCCGAGTCGATGTCCAGGTGCAGCGCCCAGACCTCGCGCGCCACCCGCGTCCAGGTGAAATCCGCAACACGTCGATGCCCGGCTGCGACCAGCTCCGCCCGCCGCCGCGGATCGCCGAGCACCTCGCGCAGCGCAGCGGCGAGCGCGACCGGATCAGCACGCGGAGCGACCACTCCCGCACCCCCGGCGACCTCCACCAGCGCGGGCGCATCGGAGTGCACGACGGGAACACCGAGCGCCATCGCCTCGACCAGCGGCAGGCCGAAGCCTTCGGCGAGGCTGGGCGCGGCCAGCGCGCTCGCGTTGCGCAGCAGGACCGCCAGTTCGGCGTCGGTCACCGACGACAGCACGCGCACCCGGTCGCCGACCCCGCAATCCACGGCGATCTGCTGCAGGTCGAGGTCTCCCCACCCCTGGCGGCCGACGATCAGCAACGGGACGTCGGGGACCTCGGCCAGCGCCCACACCAGGTGCGGGTAGCCCTTGCGGGGCTCGATCGTGCCGATGGCCAGCACGTACTGCGGCGGCAGATCGAGCTGCACCGCCGGATCCGGCTCGGTCAGCAGCGACGGGGTGACGCCCTCGCCGATGACCTGCATGCGGGACGCGGAGGTGTGCTCGGCGAGTTCGGCGGCCACGGCGGAGGTGGGCACGACCAGCGCGTCGGCTTGCCGAGCGGCCCGGCCGATAGCCCTGCGGTGCCAGGAAACCCCTCGCGGTGTCAGGGTTTCCGGATGCGTCCACGGGACGGTGTCGTGCACGGTCACCACGAGCCCGCGCCCGCGCTTGGCGGGCGGCGCGAGGGGTGTCATGGCGTGCACGGAGTCGCCGCCCGGCCAGATCGGAACACCTCGCTCCCAAGCCGCGATCAGCGCCCGCCGCGGCAACGGCAGCACTCGCGGCCCAGCCACACCAGGCACTCGCGCGGCCTCGACGTCGCCGCCGCGGCTGATCACACTGCTGATCTCCCAGTCGTCGGGCGCGGTTTCGGCCATCGCGCGCAGCAACTCCCGCGTGTAGCGGCCGGTCCCACCGGGGACAGGGGCGAGCAGCTGCTCAGCGATCGCGACGAGCTCGGGCACCCGCCCAGCTTCCCATGCGACCAGCGGCGCGATTTCGCAGGCAGCCAAGGCTGGTGATCACGATCGGAGTTCGGCTGTGACAGGGCCGGCGGGCGCGGTGCGGGCTCGGCGTAACGTCACGGCCGTGACGTCGGAACAGGTGCGCAGCACCGTGGTCGTGGTGACCTGGCGAGGACGGGACCACATCGAGTCCTGCCTGGACGCCCTGGCTGCCCAAGACCGTCCACATCGGACGATCGTGGTGGACAACGCCTCCGACGACGGCACCGCCGAGCTGATCGCCGCGCACCCGTCGGCCCCCGAGGTCCTGCGGCTCCGCCGCAACCTCGGCTACGCCGGCGGCATCGCCGCCGCGCTGACGCGCGTCGCCACGCCTTACGTCGCGTGGCTCAACGACGACGCTGCGCCAGCCTCCGGCTGGCTCGCGGCGCTCGAGACCGCGCTCGACGCGGACCGCTCTGCGGCTGCGGCGACCTCCGTGCTCCGCACGTCGGACGGCCGCACGCAGTCCGCCGGCGTACGCCTCACGGCCGACGGCCACGGCGCTGACGCGCCTGAAGCCTCCGGCGAGGTGTTCGGCTTCTGCGGCGGCGCAGCACTGCTGCGCACCGATCTGCTGCGCGAAGCGGGCGGTGTCCCCGCCCACTTCTTCTGCTACTACGAGGACACCGACACGTCCTGGCGCCTACGCCTCGCCGGACACCGAATCGTCTCCACGCCCGAGGCCGTCGCAGCGCACGCTCACGGCGCGACGGCACAACCCGGTTCCGCGCAGTTCCACCGCTGGAACGAGCGCAATCGCCTGTTCATGCTGCTGCGCTGCGCCCCCGCGAAGATCGCGGCCCGCGAACTCGCCCGCTTCGCCGCGATCACACTCGCGCTCCCGCTGCGCAAGAACGTCCCCGACGCCGAGAACTTCAGCGTCCCCCTCCGCCTCCGCGTCCTCACCGAGGTGCTCCGCCGCTTCCCCACAACACTGCGAGAACGCCGCAAGATCACCCGGTCCTTCCCTACCGACCAGATCTGGCGGCAATGGGCCGGCCGCTGACACTCCTTCGACTCTCTTAACAGAAGGCCATCGAATCGGGTAGGCGGATCGGATCGGACTCCCGGCATGGTGCACGCTTTAGGCGTGGCTGGAACTTCCGACCTCAGCAACCTGCCCCTCGTGTCCGTGATCGTCGTGAACTACCGCGGCGCCGACGACACCGTCGAGTGCCTGCGCGCTCTGCGCGACGAGCTCGACTACCCGGCCGAGCGGCTGGAGGTGATCTGCGTCGACAACGCCTCCGGCGACGGGAGTGCGGAGCGGATCCGGGCCGCCGCCCCGGACGTGCGGTTGGTCGAGTCGGACAGCAACCTCGGGTTCGCCGGTGGCTGCAACCTCGCCGCCCGCAACGCCTCCGGCCAGGTGCTAGCGTTCCTCAACAACGACGCGCGACCGGACCGGGACTGGGTGCGCTCGGCCGTCGCGGTGCTGCGGGCCGAGCCGACCGTGGGTGCGGTCGCCAGCAAGGTGCTGGACTGGGAAGGGCGGCACATCGACTTCGTCGACGGCGGGCTGACCTGGTTCGGCATGGGCTACAAGCGCCACGCCGGCGAGGTCGACGACCACTCGCACGACGCCGCGCGGGACGTGCTGTTCGGCACCGGATCGGCGCTGTTCGTGCGCGCCGAGCTGTTCGCCGCGCTGGACGGCTTCGACGAGCGCTTCTTCATGTTCTACGAGGACGTGGACCTGGGCTGGCGGCTGAACCTGCGCGGCTGGCGGGTCCGCTACGAGCCGCGGTCGCTGACCTTCCACCGGCACCACGCGTCGATGACCGACATCGCCTCGTCGCGGGAGCACTACCTGCTGGAACGCAACGCGCTCGCCGCGCTCTACAAGAACGTCTCCGACGAGACGCTGGCGAAGGCACTGCCCGCGGCGATGGCGCTGGCGGTGCGGCGGGCCACCGCGCGCGGCGAGATCGACCCGACGCAGCTGGAGATCACCCGCCGCGGCGAGTCCGAGGACGACTCCCCGGTGCCGATCGACCGCTCCGCGCTGGCCGGGATGCTGGCCATCGACCAGTTCGTGGAGATGCTGCCGTCGCTGAAGAAGTCCCGCGAGGAGGAGCAGCAGGCGCGGGTGCGCACCGACGCGGACCTGGTTCCGCTGATGCGCAAGGCGATGGAACCGGCCTACCCGCTGCCGCGCTACCTCGCCGCGCACGACGCGCTGGTGGAGGCCTTCGGCTTGGACGAGGTCTTCGGCCGTCCCCGCAAGGTCGTGGTGATCACCGGCGACGCGGTCACCGAGCGGATGGCCGGTCCGGCGATCCGCGCCTGGCACATGGCCGAGGTGCTCTCCGTCGAGCACCAGGTGCGGCTGGTCAGCGTCAACGATCTGGTGAGCCCGCCGTCGGCGGAGTTCGAGGTGCACGCGGCCAAGCCGCGCGAGCTCTCCGCGCACGTCGACTGGGCCGACATCGTGGTGCTGCAGGGGCACGTGCTGGAGATGGTGCCGGCGCTCAAGAAGGTCGATTCCACCAAGATCGTGGTCTGCGACGTCTACGACCCGATGCACCTGGAACTGCTCGAGCAGGGCCGCGACACCGACGACGAGCGCCGCGCCAAGGACCTGGCCGGGGTCACGAAGGTGCTCAACACCCAGCTGCAGCGCGGCGATTTCTTCCTCTGCGCCTCCGAACGCCAGCGGCACTTCTGGCTGGGGCACCTGGCCTCGTTGGGCCGCCTGACGCCGGGGCTGTACGACAACGACCCGACGGTGCGCTCGCTGCTGTCGGTGGTGCCGTTCGGCCTGCCGTCGGTGGCGCCGCGCCGCACCAGCCCGGCGATCAAGGCCGCCCACCCCGGCATCTCCGCCGACGACAAGGTGGTGCTGTGGGCAGGCGGGGTCTACAGCTGGTTCGACCCGCTGACGCTGCTGCACGCGGTGCACCGGATTTCCCAGCGGCACAACGACATCCGCCTGTTCTTCCTCGGCATGAAGCACCCGAACCCGGACGTGCCGGAGATGGGCATGGCCGGCCAGACCCGCGCGCTGGCCCACCGGCTCGGGCTGACCGACAAGTTCGCGTTCTTCAACGAGACCTGGGTGCCCTACCAGGAGCGGCAGAACTACCTGCTGGACGCCGACTGCGGCGTGACCACCCACTTCGAGCACGTGGAGACGACGTTCGCGTTCCGCACCCGAGTGCTGGACTACCTGTGGTCCGGGCTGCCGGTGGTGACCACCGACGGCGACTCGTTCGCCGACCTGGTGCGTTCGGAGCGCATCGGCGTCGTGGTGCCCGCCGAGGACCCGGACGCGCTGGCCGAGGCACTGGAAAAGGTGCTCTACGACGAGGAATTCGCCGCGGAGTGCCGCCGCCGCATCGAGCCGGTGCGGGAGCGCTTCACCTGGGAATCGGTGCTGGCGCCGCTCACCGAGTTCTGCCGCGACCCGCGCCCGGCCGCCGACCGGCTCAAGGCGTCCTCGCCGCTGGTGCGAAGCCCGCAGATCAACGGCACGGAGGCGGTGCGCCGGGACCTCGCGCTGCTGCGGGAGTACCTGGACGCGGGTGGGCCGCTGGAGGTCGCGAAGCGAGCCGGCGGGCGACTGCGGCGACTCGTCGGTGAGCGGTTCCGTGGGCGCTGACCTGCGTGTTCTGCTCGACGGAACGCCGTTGCTGGGCAACCGCACCGGGATCGGTCGGTACACGACGTTGCTGGTCGCGGAACTGGCGTCGCTTGTGGACGTTCGGCTGGTCGGGTTCACGACTCGAGGCTGGCGGGAGCTCCGTGAAGTGGCGCCGCCGGGGACGCGGGCTGTTGGGCCGCCGATTCCGGCTCGGGTGTTGCGGATGCTTTGGCAGCGCGGTGCTTTTCCGCCGATCGAGCTGCTCGCGGGGCGGGCGGACGTGGTGCACGGGACGAACTTCGTGCTGCCGCCGTCCGTCCGGGCCGCAGGGGTGGTGACCGTGCATGATCTGGCTTTTCTGGATGATCCTTCGCTGGCGGAGGCTGATCTTCCTGCGCTGGTGCGGAGTTCGGTGCAGCGGGCGCGGGTGGTGTGCACGCCGACCGCTGCGGTTGCTGATGCGGTCAGCGCCCGGCTCGACGTCCCGCGCGACAAGGTGGCGGTGACTCCGCTCGGCGTGGATCCGACGTGGTTCGCTGCTGCACCGCTGGATTCTGCGCTTCGCGTCCACTATGGACTTCCTGCTGAGTATCTACTCTTCGTCGGCGCTGAAGGGCCGCGCAAGGGCCTTGCCGGACTGCTGGAAGCGCACGGTCCGGACCTGCCGCCGCTGGTCATCGCCGGTCCCGGTGAACCGGGGAACGACGGCGCGGTGATCCGCACCGGCTACCTTCCCGAGGACCACCTGCGTCGACTGGTCGCCGGTGCCAGCGCTCTCGTTCTCCCGTCCCGCGACGAAGGTTTTGGCCTCCCCGCGATGGAAGCGCTGGCCTGCGGAACGCCCGTGGCTTGCTCTGACATTCCGGCTCTCCGGGAAGTCACCGCCGGTCATGCGACCTACTTCCCGTTCGGCGACCCGGGCGCGCTCAACGAAGCCCTGCACCAAGCGCTGACAGACCCGCCGGACCCGGAAAAAGGCCGAGCGCAAGCAAAAACTTTCACCTGGCGAGCCTGCGCTGACGCAACCACCGCCGCCTACCGCCGAGCAGTGGGCTGAGGCTGGACCGAGGTTTCGGCCGGCTTTTCAAGGTCAACATGACCTCTTCGGGTTACCCCGCCGCTCCGCGGAGCGCTTCCGCGTCGGTTTCGAACGCCGCGTGCAACGCTTCCTGCCACGTGCGCATGGGGGTCAGCCCCGCGTCGCGCCAGGCCGCGTCCGACAGGACCGAGTACGCCGGGCGCGGGGCCGGGCGCGGGTAGTCCGCCGTCGTGCACGGCTGGACGCGTGCTTCGTCCAGGCCGAGCTCCGCGAAGATCGCTCGGGCGAATTCGCACCAGCTCGCCTGGCCGGAATTGGTGCAGTGCAACACCTTCTGCTCCGGCCCGCGGCGCTCGGCCACTCGCTCCGCCAGTTCCACCAGGCCCTGCGCAAGGTCTGCTGCCCAGGTCGGGGAACCGATCTGATCGTCCACAACGGACAGGGAGTCGCGTTCGCCGGACAGGCGGACCATCGTCTTCACGAAGTTCCCGCCGCGGGCTCCGTAGACCCATGCGGTGCGCACCACCCAGGCTCGGGCGCCGGAGTCCAGGACCGCGCGTTCGCCGTCGAGCTTGGTGCGGCCGTAGACCGTGCGCGGACCGGTTTCGTCCGTCGGCTCGTACGGACGGTCGGCGTCGCCACCGAACACGTAGTCCGTGGACACGTGCAGCAGCGGGATTCCGTTGCGGTGGCAGGCCTGCGCCAGCTGCGCCGGACCTTCGGCGTTGACCAGCTTCGCCCGCTTCTCGTCAGATTCCGCGGCGTCCACCGCGGTGTAGGCCGAAGCGTTGATCACCACCGGGCGGAGGTCAACGTCGCGGGCGGTTTCGGCGAAGGAATCCACCGCGTCGACGACCGCCTCGCGATCGGTGATGTCGAGCTCCGCAGAACCCGGGGCGTGCACGAGAGCGCCGGGGCGCGCGGACACGATCCGGACCAGTTCGGTGCCCAGCTGACCGCGGCCGCCCGGGACCAGGACGGCGAGGCGGGTCATCGAGCCACCGCCGAACGGGCCTTCAGCGGCTCCCACCAGGCGCGGTTGCCCTGGTACCAGCGGACGGTCTCGCGCAAACCGGTCTCGAAGTCCTTCTGCGGCTCGTAACCCAGCTCGCGGACGATCTTGCCGTGGTCCACCGAGTAGCGGCGGTCATGCCCCTTGCGGTCCTCCACCGGCCGCACCATCGACCAGTCCTGCCCCAGCTCGGCCAGCACCCGCTCGGTGAGCTCCTTGTTGGTCAGCTCGGTACCGCCGCCGATGTTGTAGATCTCGCCCGGCCGCCCGGACTCGGCGACCAGCTGGATGCCCCGGCAGTGGTCGTCGACGTGCAGCCAGTCCCGCACGTTGAGGCCGTCGCCGTAGAGCGGCACCTGGTGGCCGTCCATCAGGTTGGTGATGAACAGCGGCAGCACCTTCTCCGGGAACTGGTACGGCCCGTAGTTGTTGGAGCAGCGGGTGATGCAGACCGGCAGACCGTGCGTGCGGTGGTAGGCGCGGGCCAGCAGGTCCGAGCTCGCCTTCGCCGCCGAGTAGGGCGAATTCGGCTCGAGCGCGTGCTCCTCCGGCCAGGAACCGGACTCGATCGAGCCGTACACCTCGTCGGTGGAGATGTGCACGAACTTGCCGACCTCGGCGTCGAGCGCGG
The DNA here is from genome assembly GCF_053593195.1 of Saccharopolyspora sp. NPDC002376. Classification (NCBI taxonomy): domain Bacteria; kingdom Bacillati; phylum Actinomycetota; class Actinomycetes; order Pseudonocardiales; family Pseudonocardiaceae; genus Saccharopolyspora; species Saccharopolyspora sp. NPDC002376. Next base: position 5,962 of record NZ_JBSFBZ010000059.1, on the reverse strand, counting down.
CCTGCAGCAGAACGTTGGTGCCCACCACGTTGGTGAGCACGAAGGCGTCCGATCCGGTGATGGAGCGGTCCACGTGCGTTTCGGCGGCGAAGTGCACCACCGCGTCCACACCGGACATCAGGCGGGTCACCAGCTCGCGGTCGCAGATGTCACCGCGGACGAACTCCAGCCGCGGGTCGTCGGCGACCGGTGCCAGGTTCGCCTCGTTGCCCGCGTAGGTGAGCTTGTCGAGCACGACCACCTCGGCGTCGGCGTACGCCGGGTACGCGCCGCCGATCAGCTGTCGCACGTAGTGCGAGCCGATGAAACCGGCTCCACCGGTGACCAGAGTCCGCATCAGGCCCCTTCTCTCCTGTTTGTGCTGCCTCGCCTGATTTCTCGCGGGGCACCGCCGCGATCGGGGCATCGTGCGAAGTCTGGCATGCTCCGCCCGGCAGCAACCAAGGTCCCCAGTTACGCAGAGTATTGAAATGGTCTCACTCTTATGAGCGTCATCACCTCAAAACTGGGATCTGCCCACCGATCCCACGGGCCCCGCTAGCCTGCAACCAGAACACGAGCAAAATCACCTCCCGAAGGTGTAACACTCGCGGCAGTCCAAGGAGGAAGCGGCGTGGAGGATCGGCCCAGGTGGCCAAGCGGCCCGCAGGGTCAGCCGGGCAGGCCCGCACCACCACGCGGCGACGGCCGCGGCCGGCCCGGCACCGCTGGCAGCCCCGCTTCGAGCGGTCGACGCGGCGGTCGCGCGGGCAACGCGCCACCCTCCGGCGGCCCCGGCCGAAAGACTCCGCAGAGTGAAGCACGCCAGCGTCCGTCGGGCCGTTCAGGTGAAGCGAACGTTCCTCCGGAGGACGACGTCTGGAGTCGTCGCCGCTCCGGGCGCTCCAAGCGAACCGGCCGCGGTGGACGCAGCGCCCGCGCCACCGGGCGCGTGCTGGTCGCACTGCTGTCCGTGCTGGTGCTGACCTCCACCGGCTTCGGCTGGGCGATGTTCCGGCCCGGCAGTGGCAGCACCTCTACCGCCGACGTCATCGGCAACGGTTTCAACGCGCCGGACGGCGCCACCGACATCCTGCTGATCGGCAACGACAGCCGCACCGATGCCCACGGCAACCCGCTGCCCGACGAAGTCCTGCGCGAACTGCGCACTTCCCAGGAAGGCGGCGACCTCACCGACGCCATGATCCTGGTGCGCATCCCCAACGGCGGCGCCAGCGCCAGCGCGATCTCCTTCCCCCGCGACACACTCGTCGACCTCGGGCTCGGCATGGGCAAGACCAAGCTCACCGAGACGATGAACAACGGCATGGCCGTCGAGCGCGAGAAGCTGAAGAACGAAGGCGTCACCGACGAGAAGGAGATCGAGGACAAGTCCCGGCTCGCCGGCAAGCAGCTGCTGCGCAAGACGATCGAAGACCTCAGCGGCGTCAGCATCGACCACTACGCCGAGGTCAACCTGCTGGGCTTCTACGAGATCACCAAGGCCGTCGGCGGTGTCGAAGTCTGCCTGACGGACGACACCAAGGACCCGCTGTCCGGCGCCGACTTCAAGAAGGGCGTGCAGACCATCGAGGGCGGCGACGCGCTGGCCTTCGTCCGGCAGCGGCACGGCCTGATCAACGAGCTCTCCCGCGGCAAGCGCCAGCAGGTGTTCATGTCCGGGCTCGCCCGCAAGGTGATGTCCACCGGCACCCTGACCAACCCGGCGAAGCTGACCGAGCTGATCAACGCGATCAAGAAGTCGGTCACCCTGGACCCCGCACTGGCCAACGACCTGCTCGGCTTCGCCCAGCAGATGCAGAACATCGCCGGTGGCGACGTGCAGTTCTACACCGCCCCGGTGCACCTGGTCGGCCCGTCCGGCAAGGAGGACGTCACCATCAACATCGCCGAGTCCCGGCAGTTCGCGGCCGATCTCCTGCTGCCCCCCCAAGAACGGGAGCAGAAGATGGCCGCGCAGAAGGCCCGCGCGGAGACCTCGGTCAGCGTCTACAACGCCTCCGGTGTCAGCGGTCTGGCCGCCCGGGTGCTCGACGAGGTGTCCGCGCAGGGCTTCACGGCCGGCAACAGCTCGAACGCCGACGCCATGGCGAACTCGGTCGTCTACTTCGCGGCCGGCGAGGAAGAAACCGCCAAGCAGGTGGCCGAATCCCTCGGCGGGCTGTCCACCGAGGCGAGCGCCAACGTCCAGTCCGGCAGCGTCCAGGTCTACCTGGGCGAGGACTACGAGGGCCCCGGCGTGCAGAACTTCGCCGGCCCGCGGATGGTCAAGCTCGACGGCTTCCGCCAGCTGCCGCCGCTGCACACCCAGCAAGACGTCAACGAGCAGCCCATCACCCCCGACGGAATCCCCTGCGTCGAGTGACGCTCGCATCACATCGATCGCGTCCACAATCCGAGGTGTGGCAGCGGTTAACCTTGTCCGGCAACGCACCGCGGCGGGGGAGGCCAAGTGGGCGAACCGGAGCAGGAGACCGACGAGGCGACGGAACCGACCGCGCAGCCACGGACCGGGTTTCGCATCGCCGGTCGCAGCGCGATCGCACTGATCTCGGCGGTCGTGCTCGGCATCACCGCCGTCGGCTGGATCGTGGTGGACCGCCTCAGCGACGTCAGCTCCGCGAACGTGCTCGGCGACCCGCCGCAGCAGCAGAGCGATGACGACGGCGCGACCGACGTCCTGCTGGTCGGCAGCGACAGCCGCACCGACGCGCAGGGCAACCCGCTGCCGAACAGCGTGCTCAAGCAGCTGCGCACCGAGGCCATCGGCGGCCTGAACACCGACAGCCTCGTGGTGATCCGGGTACCGCACGGCAACGCGCAGCCGACCGCCGTGTCCATCCCCCGCGACACCTACGCGGACGTACCCGGCGGCCGGACGGAGAAGATCAACGCGGTCTACGGCCTGACCAAGAACGCCACCGCCGAGAAGCTCCGCTCCGAGGGACGCCCGGAGGACCAGGTCGAGCACGAGTCGCAGCAGGCTGGTCAACGCGCGCTGGTGCAGACGGTGCAGAACCTCACCGGGCTGCGCATCGACCACTACGCGGAGATCAACCTCCTCGGCTTCTACGAGCTCACCGAAGCCGTCGGCGGTGTCGACGTGTGCCTGAAGCACGACACCAGCGACAAGGACTCCGGCGCCGACTTCACCGCCGGGCAGCACACCATCTCGGGCGGCGACGCGCTGTCGTTCGTCCGGCAGCGGCACGGTCTGCCCCGCGGCGACCTGGACCGGATCGTGCGCCAGCAGGTGTTCATGGCGGCACTGGCGAACAAGGTGCTGTCCACCGGAACGCTCACCGACCCGGCGATGGTCAACGACCTGGTGCAGGCCGCGCGCCGCGCAGTGGTGCTGGACGAGGGCTGGGAACCGCTGGGCTTCGTCGAGCAGATGCAGGAGATCGCGGCCGGCCGGGTCGCGTTCATGACGATGCCGGTGACCAACACCAACGCCCGCGACGACCGCGGCCAGAGCATCATCAACGTCGATCCCGCTGAGACGCACCGCTTCTTCGCCGGTCTGGCCAACACACCTCCCGGCTTGGTGGCGACGCCGAAGCTGCGGTTGGACGGTACTGCCCGCACCGAACAGCCGATCACCTCGAACGGCAGCATCCCCTGCGTGGACTGACCGGACTGCGGCTTAGGCTCGGCGCATGAGCGTTACCCAGGCGCTGCTCGGCCCGCTGCTGGCCGAAGGGGCCCCCAAACCGCTGATCACGCACTACGACGACGCCACCGGGGCGCGCATCGAACTGTCCCGGGCGACCACCGCGAACTGGGCGGCCAAGACGGCGAACTGGCTCGTCGACGAGATGGACCTGGAGCCGGAGACGCCCGTGCTGGTGGCGCTGCCCGCGCACTGGCAAACCGTAGGCGTGCTGCTGGGCGCCTGGTGGTGCGGCGCGCACATCACCAACGATCCCCGAGGCGCCGAGGTCGCTTTCGTACCCGCCACCGACTTGGACCGCGGTGAAGGCGCCCGCACTGTGGCGGCCGTCGGCCTCGACGCGCTCGGGGCTCCGCTGCGCGGACTGCCGGACGGAGTCATCGACTACGTGTCGGACATCCGCGTGCACGGCGACGACTTCAGTCCGATGCTGCCGATCGACGGCGACACCCCCGCACTGCTCGACCGGTCCGTCGACGAATTGGTTTCCCACGCCCGGGAACGCGCTGAAGCTCTGCACATCGGGCCCACCGACCGCGTGCTGTCCACATTGGAATGGGCGCTGCCCGATGGCGTGGTGGACGGTCTGCTGGCGGTGCTCGCCGGGCGGTCATCCCTGGTGCACTGCACGAATCTCGATCCGGCGAAGCGCGAAAGCCGCCGCGACTCCGAGCGGACCACCGTCGAACTGGGCAACTGACCCCGGACATGAGAAACGGCCTGCCCCGGATCGGGACAGGCCGTTCTTCATGCGTCAGGCCGCGGGCTGCTCGACCTTCTCCGAGTTTCCCTTGAACAGTCCGGAAAGCGTGTAACGCGGGCCGCTGAAACCGAGCGCCAGGCTCGCCGCCGCGAGCACCAGGACGTACTCGAACCCGCCGTCGCTGCTGAAGAATCCAGCGCTGAGGTGCGCGGTGAACAGCGCGCCGATCATGATCGCCGCGAGCAGGATGCCCGCGAAGGGCAGCAGCACGCCCAGGATCAGCCCGAGCCCGCCGACGATCTCGACAGTCGCGGTGAACCACGCCGCCACGGCGGGCAAGCCCATCTCGCTGAAGGACGCGACGACGTTGTCCATGCCGTAGAGCACGAACTTCTGGTAACCGTGCGCGAGGAAGGTCGCGCCCACCACGAGGCGAGCGACCAGGGCCATCACGTCGCGAAGACGGTGCTGCATGCGTAGGCCTTTCGGGGAGTGGGTCTGCGTTGTCAACCATAATACGTGAAACTTCAAATAAACCGCCTGTCGAGAAGATGCTCACACGGCCGCCGCCCCAAGCCGCGAAATCGCGCCAACTCGCCAAAAAGATGGCAAGCGACCAGTACCAGCTGCGGATACTGGTAAGTAACATCGAGGGATGTATGACATCCAGGCGCTCTTCACTCCCGCCGGCGAGCAGCTCGTGCCGAGTGAAGCTGCCTGCAGCCCCTGGGGCGAACTGGTCGGCGGCGGTCCGGTGGCAGGGCTGCTCGCCCGAGCCGTGGAACTGACCAGCAACGACCCGGACCTGTTCATCGCCCGACTCACCGTGGACCTGATGCGACCGGTGCCGGCCAAGCCGCTGTCCGTCACCGCCGAACCACTGCGAACCGGGAAACGCCTGCAGGTGAGCGAAGCGACCCTCACCGTCGACGGCAAGCCCTCGGCTCGCGCCACCGCCCAACTACTGCGACGCACCGAAATGGACGGAGTCGTACCGGATGTGAAGACGCCCTTCCCCAGGCCTTCCGAACTAGCGGACGGGCACTTGCTGCCCCCGGAGCTCGGACTGCGCTGGGGAGTTCACGACGTGGTCCAGGTCCGCTGGCAAGAAGATCAGCGAGCGACCAGCACCAGCAAGGCGTGGATGCACATGCCAATGCCACTGGTTTCCGGCGAAGCGCTGAGCCCGCTGGCTCACGTCGCGATCCTGGTCGACTGCATCAGCGCGGCCAGTCCAGTCGGACCGATCTTCGGCCCGTGGATCAACACCGACATCACGCTCTACCTGCACCGCCCGTTCGAAGGCGAATGGCTCGGCATGGAGATGGACCGGGACGTGCAACCGACCGGCATCGGCGTGGCCAACGCCCGCCTCTACGACGAACGAGGTCTCATCGGCAGCGCCCACGAAGCAGTCATGGTCAACCAACTCGGCTGAACGGTGGTCCCGCAATCCGCGGGGCCACCCTCCCCGAAAAGTTCTGGGAATAGCAGAAGGCCTCTCCTTCCCAGCGCATAGCCGGAAAGGAGAGGCCTCCTGTGAATAGTGTGTCGGCGGTGTCTTACTCTCCCACACCCTGTCGAGT
>NZ_JBSFBZ010000058.1:0-51042 GCF_053593195.1 Saccharopolyspora sp. NPDC002376 | reverse complement strand
GCCTGCTCGGCCCAGAACGCATCCCGATCGGCATCCGCCTGGTCGTAGAGCTCGGCGGTGGCGTTCGCCTGCGACGCGAACTCCGCCGAGGGCGGATGGCCCCGTTCTTCGGTGAGCAGATTGTCCAAAGTGCTCTGTGCGTGTTTGCCCACTTCCGACCTCTCGACGCGATCACGTGACAGCGTGATCGCTTTTTCGTTGCGGCTTTCCCAGATCCGTCAACCTGTTGGACGAATCTACGGCGGTCAACGTTGCGGCGACGTTGCGCTGTTGTTCGGTCGGGCGCCGAGCGCGGCGGCCACCCGCTCGCCGACAGCGTCGACCGGACCGGACGCGTCGACCCGCACCAGCCTGTTTTTCTCCTGGTAGTGCACGAGCATCGGTGCGGTCTGCTGCTCGTAGAGCTGCAGACGGCGTCGGATCGCGTCCTCGCGGTCGTCGTCGCGCCGATGCAGCGGACCGGCGCAGGCGTTGCAGCTGCCCTCCACCCTCGTGGCGTTGAAATCCACGTGCCAGCTCCGCCCACACGTGCCGCACACGCGCCTTCCGTTGAGGCGACGAACGATTTCCTCCGCGGGCACCTGCAGTTCCAGCACCATGTCGACGGTGCGTCCGGAGTTTCGCAGTGTGTTGTCGAGAAACTCGGCCTGCTCCCGGTTCCGGGGGAACCCGTCGAGCAGGAAGCCGTCGGCGTCGTCCTCACCGAGACGTCTGCGCACCATTTCGTTGGTCAGCTCGTTCGGAACCAGGGCGCCGCTGTCCATGTAGGACTTCGCCCGCAGTCCGAGATCCGTGCCCTCGCCGACGTTGCGCCGGAAGATGTCCCCGGTGGAGATGTGTGGAACACCCAGTCGGGCCGAAATCGCTTCCGCCTGCGTTCCCTTGCCGGCGCCCGGCGGCCCGATCAGGACAACGCGGCTAGGCTCGTGTTCAGCTCGCATTCAGTCGTTTCCATTCCTCTTCGGTGAGCAGCCGGGACCGGATGAGGAAGCGGACACCATCGGGCGCCTCGAGGGAGAAGCCGCTGCCCCGGCCTGGTACGAGGTCGATGGTGAGGTGGGTGTGCCTCCGGTACTCGAACTGCGATCTGGACATCCACACCGGTACCGCTTCGCTGTCCACCGCCAGGTCGCCGAGGTGCACGTCGGCTTCGCTGGTGGCGAATTCCCCCTCCGGGTAGCACATAGGGGCGCTGCCGTCGCAGCATCCGCCGGACTGGTGGAACATGACCGGCCCGTGCTGCGCCCGGAGGCGGCGGATCTGCTCCGCAGCCTCCGGGGTCACCGCGACTCGGTCGCTGGCCATCAGAAGAATCCCAGCGCGTTGTTGGAGTAGCTGACCAGCATGTTCTTGGTCTGCTGGTAGTGGTCCAGCATCATCTTGTGGGTCTCGCGCCCGATGCCGGACTGCTTGTAGCCGCCGAACGCGGAGTGGGCGGGGTAGGCGTGGTAGTTGTTCACCCACACCCGGCCGGCCTGGATGTCGCGGCCGGCGCGGTAGGCGGTGTTGCCGTTTCGGGACCACACGCCGGCGCCGAGGCCGAAGAGGGTGTCGTTGGCGATCTTCATCGCGTCGTCGTAGTCTTCGAAGCTCGTGACCGCGACGACCGGGCCGAAGATCTCCTCCTGGAAGATCCGATGCTTGTTGTGTCCCGCGAACACCGTCGGGGCGACGTAGAATCCGCCGGCCAGTTCGCCTTCGAGCTCGACCCGGTGGCCGCCGGTGAGGAGCTTCGCGCCCTCCTGCTCGCCGATGTCGATGTAGGAGAGGATCTTCTCCAGCTGGTCGTTGCTGGCCTGCGCGCCGATCTGGGTGTCGGTGTCCAGCGGGTTGCCCTGCTTGATCTTCTCGGTTCGGGCCACCGCGTCGGTGAGGAACGCGTCGTAGATGCTGGACTGGACCAGCGCCCGTGACGGGCACGTGCACACCTCGCCCTGGTTGAGGGCGAACAGCGCGAACCCTTCCAGCGCCTTGTCGTAGAAGGCGTCGTTGGCGTCGGCGACGTCGGAGAAGAAGATGTTCGGGCTCTTGCCGCCGAGCTCGACGGTGACCGGGATGATGTTCGCGCTGGCGTACTGCAGGATCAGCCGGCCGGTGGTGGTCTCGCCGGTGAAGGCGACCTTGCGCACCCGCGAGCTGGAGGCCAGCGGCTTGCCGGCCTCCACGCCGAAGCCGTTGACCACGTTGAGCACGCCCGCGGGCAGCAGGTCGGCGATCAGGTCGATCAGCACATGGATCGACGCGGGCGTCTGCTCGGCGGGCTTGAGCACCACCGCGTTGCCCGCGGCCAGTGCCGGAGCCAGCTTCCAGGTCGCCATCAGCAGCGGGAAGTTCCACGGGATGATCTGGGCGACCACGCCCAGCGGCTCGTGGAAGTGGTAGGCGACGGTGTCGTCGTCGATCTGCGAGAGAGTGCCCTCCTGGCCCCGCAGCACGCCCGCGAAGTAGCGGAAGTGGTCGATCGCCAGCGGGATGTCGGCAGCGAGCGTCTCCCGGATCGGCTTGCCGTTGTCCCAGCTCTCGGCGACCGCCAGTTTCTCGAGGTTGGCCTCCATCCGGTCGGCGATCTTGAGCAGGATCCCCGAACGCTCCGCCACCGACGTGCGGCCCCACGCGGGCGCGGCCCCCTCGGCGGCGTCGAGCGCGCGTTCCACGTCGTCGGCCGTGCCGCGGGCGACTTCGGTGAACGTCCGGCCTGTGACCGGCGTCGGGTTCTCGAAGTAGCCCCCGCCGACCGGAGCCACGTACTCGCCGCCGATGAAGTGGTCGTAACGCGAGCGGAACTCGACCGCCGAACCCACCGTGCCCGGCGCTGCATGCAGAACCATCTGTTCGCCTCTCGTGTGCTGGTGCGGTCCTCCGCGGGCCGCCGTGAGCTGGGCCACTCATGCCTCTGGTGTGGCGAGAAGCTACGAGTCGCAACGTTGCAGCGACGTTGCAACGGGGTGAACCGGTGTCGCGGGCGCACTTGCCCGTAACCTGTGTCACCCCGCACTATGAGTCTTTCGGCGACCGGATGTTCCCGCGTTCTCGACACTTCTGCGCAGGCGAATGGACACCAGCTACGACACCTCGGTTGATCCGCTCGAGCGAGCCCGACTGCTCGAGCGGGTGCACGCTGCCGTCCTGGCCGGTGACCGGCTCTCGCACGAGCCGCGACCGGTCATCTCCGAGTCCTGGAGGCGTTCGCTGGCAGCCCGGATCGATCCCGATCTCAGGCAACCGCCGCTGGCGTTCGACTCAGGCAGGCTCGACGACGTCCGCCAAGCGCACCCGCTGGCGCGCTGGGTGCCGATGCTGCGCCAGACGCTGCTCGATGCGGCCGACGGCACCAGCCACGTCATGATCATCACCGATGCCGACGGCAACATCCTCTGGCGGGAAGGACATCCCCAGGTCTGCCGGGAAGCCGACCGGGTCCAGCTCGCCGAAGGCACCCGGTGGGCCGAGAGCGCGATCGGCACCAACGCGATGGGCACCACGCTCGCCACCGGGGCTCCCGTGCAGATTCACTCCGCCGAGCACCTCGTGCGGACCTACCACTCCTGGACCTGCGCCGCCTGTCCGGTCCGCGATCCCGATACGGGTGCGCTGCTCGGAGCGGTCGACCTCAGCGGGCCGCTGCACACGATGCACCCGGCGCTGCTCGCGCTCGTGGTGGCCGGTGCGCGGCTGGTCGAAGGCGAGCTCCGCTGGCGCCTGGCCGCCTCCGACGACCTGCTCCGGGAGCGCAACGCCCACCACCTCACCGAGTCCGGTCGGGATGCGGCGCTGCTGAGCCCCAGCGGACGGATCGTCGCGAGCGCACCCTCGACGCGGTTCGTGCCGGGGCAGCGGATCGGCCTCGACGACAGCGGAACGGTCCGGCTGGACGACGGCGAGGATGCCGAGGTCGAACCGCTCGACGGCGGCTACCTGCTGCGCGTCGGGCAGCGCCGGTCCCATCGCAGGCCGCAGTTGTCGTTGAGGCTGCTCGGCGACGAGGTTCCAATGGTCACAGTGGACGGTGTCGGGTGGGAGCTGAGCCTGCGGCACGCCGAAATCCTCGCGCTGCTGGCGATGAACCCCGGCGGGCTGACCGCGGAACGGCTCGCGCTGCTGCTGCACGGGGAGCAGGGCAACCCCACCACGGTCCGGGTGGAGATCCACCGCATCCGCAACGCCCTGGGCCAGCACGTGGTCAAGACCAGGCCGTACCGCATCGCGGCGGATGTGGACAGCGACCTGCACGCCGTCCGCGAGGCGCTGCGCCAGGGCGATGCCGACGCCGCCGTGGACCGAGCCGGACTGCTGCTGCCGCACTCGGAGTCCGTCGCGATCCGCGCCGAGCGCGACGAGCTCGTGGCATCGTTGCGCGGCTGGGCACTGGGCAGCGGGGACCCTGAACTGCTCTGGCGCTTCGCCAACACCGATGCGGGGCGCGATGATCTGGAAGTGCTGGAAAGAGCACGGGACCTGATAGCGCCGGATGCTCCGCAGCGCAACGTGCTCGAAACCCGGCTGCGCCTGCTACTGGAAGAAACTGCGTAGCGCACCTGTCCGATCGGACAGGTCAGGGGTGCTCATCCGGACAGTTTCGAGGTACAGTCCCGACTGTAGGTTCACCTGTGGTTTACGCCACAGTAATGCTTCTGGTCTGCCTGCAGCTGGTCTCGCCGCGGGCCGCGCACCGGCCGGACTCGTTCGCAGGCGAAGGCTCATCGGCGGGTCGGGAGGACCACGAGAATGCCGGAGCTGGAAATCGCGTTAGAAGATGTGGGCGTGCCGCGCCAACCCAGCCGTGACGATGTCGGCGAGCAGTGCCCGGCCTTGGCGAAGTTCCACGCGCCGGAAATTGTGTTCGGCCCCGATTCGCTGGCCGAGCTTGGCCACTCGGCTCGACGGCTCGGCGCGCGCCGCCCCTTCTTGGTCACCGATCCGGGCATCGTGGCGGCAGGATGGGTGCGCGAGGCAGTGGCGCACCTGCGCGAGGTGGGTCTGGAACCGGTCGTCTGGCACGAGCTGACGCCGAACCCGAAGGACCACGAGGTGCAGGCGGCCTACTGCGAATACGCCCAGGCCGGCGCGGACGTGATCATCGCCGCAGGCGGCGGCTCGTGCATCGACGCGGCCAAGGGCGTGGCGATCGTGTCCGCCAACGGCGGGGCGTTCACCAACGCGATCCTCGGCGCCACCCACGCCATGAGCCACCAGGTCGGCGGGCTGCTCGACGCGCCGCACGGCGTGATCAACGGGGTTCTGCTGCCGCACGTGATCCGGTTCAACGCGGAACTGAGCCCGACTCGCTACGTGCCGCTGGCCGCCGCCGCGGGCATCGACACCGACCGCGTACCCGCGGCCGAGGTCGCCGAGGTGCTCGCCGATCGGGTCCGCGAGCTGGCCGACTCCGTCGGCGTCCCGCGCGGTTTGTCCTGCCTCGGGGTCGGCGAGCACAACGTCGCGCACCTGGCCAGGACGACGATGAAGGACGCGTGCCTGGCGACCAACCCGCGCCAGGTCACCCAGGCGGAGATCGAGTCGTTGTTCCGAAAGGCCATGTGAGGTCGAAGGTGTCCGGTGGTGGCCGCGTCCGCGCGGGGGAGACGACGCTCGGTGAGCTCACCGGGATGCGATCGAGCAAGCGGTCGTTCTACCCCGAGTACCGGCGCTCGAACGAGCGGCTGGCCGTGGCCGTGCAGGCGCTCGACGAGATCTCCCGCGCTGTGGTGCGCTCGGCGGAGGGGCCGAGGGCGCTGGTGGAGGCGGTCGTCGTGGCCGCCGTCGAGCACCTGAAAGCCGAGTGGGTGCTGCTGGCCTTCGCCGACGGGGCGTTGCGGGGGATACGTCCGGGTTTCCTGTTCGCCCGGAACGGCGAGCTGATCGACCAGGAGCACGATCTGCCCGCCGAGGTCCGCGAGCAGCTCGAGGTGATCCGCCAGCGCCCGTGGGAGCTCGAACCGGGTGAGGCCGGGCCGGGCTGGGTGCGCGCGCCGATGCTGCTCGACGAGGAGCCGGTCGGCGGCGTCGTGGGTCGGCCCGGTGCGGGAGTGGAAGTCACCGGGACCGACCTCGCGGTCCTGCGGGTGCTGGCCAATCAGGCCGCGGTGGCGCTGTACAACTCCTACCTGTTCCACACCGCGGCCCAGTTGAAGGGGCACGCCGAGCAGTTGAACGAGGAAGCTTCCCGGCAGGCCAAGGATCTCGTCGAACGCAACGCCGAGCTGCAGGAGGTCCAGCGCCGGCTGACCGAGGTGATGCAGCGGCAGGTCATCGACGAGGAACGGCGCCGCATAGCGCGGGAGCTGCACGACAGCGTGACCCAGGCCGTGCTCAGCGCCGGCATGACCGTGGAGGTGTGCCGGTCGGAGCTGGCGGCGATGGGCGCCGACGCGCGGCAGGTCGCCGAGCGGCTCATGGTGGCCAGGGACCTGACCCAGCAGGCGGTCGCCCAGCTGCGGTCGGCGATCTACGCGCTGCACCGGGGTGCCGACGAGGGCCCCGGCTCGCTGCCGGTGCTGCTGGAACGGCTGTCCAACGTGCACCTGCCGACATCAGTCGACGTTGTGGTCCGGATCGAGGGCAAGCCGGTGCCGCTGCCCGGCGAGGCTGAGCACTCGCTGCTGCGGCTGACCGGCGAGGCCCTGTTCAACACCGCGACCCACTCGGGCGCGGGTCGCGCGTCGGTGCACCTGAAGTACGAGACCGACCGCGTTGTGCTGTCGATCGCCGACGACGGCACCGGGGTTCCTGCACAGCTGCGGCGAATGCTGCGGGCGGCGCGCACCAATGACCTCAACGGGCACCACCGGGGGCTGGCGAACATGGCCGCACGAGCCGAAGAACTCGGCGGTGAGCTCAACATCGGCAGGGCGAAGATGGGCGGGGTGCTCATCAGGCTGGAAGTGCCGATGCCGCTGTCAGAAGGGGACACCGATGTCTGAGGAAGCCGCGTGGCAGTCCGGGGGCGCGGTGAGCGCACCGCCGGGTCCGGTCCGGATCGTGATCGTCGACGACCACTCCATCGTCCGGCAGGGGCTGCGGTCGCTGCTCGAACGGGAACAGGACCTCGAAGTGGTCGGGGAGGCCTCCACCGCGGCGGAGGCGGTCGCGGTGGTCGGCCGGACGCGGCCCGCGGTGGTGCTGCTGGACCTCAAGCTGTCCTCCGGTGAGGACACCGAGGGCCTGGCGCTGTGCGAGCGGTTGACCGGGGAGCACGAAGGGCTCGGGGTCCTGGTGCTGACGACCTTCCTGGACGAGAAGCTCGTCGTCGACGCCGTGCACCGCGGTGCCCGTGGTTACGTGGTCAAGGACGTCGACACCACCGAGCTGGTCCGGGCGATCCGCGCGGTGGCCCGCAAGGAGAGCGCGTTCGACTCGCGCTCGGCCGCGGCGATAGTGCACTCGATGAACAACCGCTCCACCGCACCGGAACTGACCGAACGCGAGCTGGGTGTGCTCCGGCTGATGGCCACCGGGTCGAGCAACCGGCACGTCGGCGGCCAGCTCTACATCTCCGAGACGACGGTGAAGTTCCACGTGCGCAACATCATGCGCAAGCTCGGTGTCTCCACACGCGCGGAAGCCGTCTACGAAGCAAGCAAGCGCGGGCTCATCTGAGCGTGGATCTTGACCTGTTGCAGTGTCGATCACGATGTGGTGCCACGATCACCAGCAACGGCCCTTCCCAACAGTGCTCAAGGACCGACACGCCCCATTAGCCTCCGTGTTTCTCGCGCCCAGCAGGCTGGAGGTGACCACGTAGATCGTCTGTGGTCGTAAGCTTGTCGTCGCTTGCCGGTGTGAGTCCGGTCCGGGGAGTTGCCAGGAAGCCCGGTAGCAGACTCGCGGCTTGGTCTGGAAACGGGTCAGGTCGAAGCCCAGTGTCGAAACCCCTGTTCAAAGGGGGAGCGACTGTGCGGTCCGTAGCATGACGCGAATCCTGCGGCGTCGTTACGTGGCGAAACTGTGGCGGGATAACGGGTTGTGGCCCCACCGGCAGGGCACGTTCAAGGTCAGCAAGGATCCGGCCTTCGCCGAGAAGGTAGCCGGCATCGTCGGGTTGTACCTGGATCCGCCGGGAGGGGCGGTGGTGCTCTCGGTTGACGAGAAGACTCAGGTTCAGGCATTGGACCGGACCCAGCCGGTGCTGCCGATCGCCTTTGATGCCAGCGAGAAACGTACTCATGATTACGTACGGCATGGCATCACGAACCTCTTCGCAGCGCTCAATGTGGGCACCGGCGAGGTGTACGGGGAATGCAAACCGGTGCGGGATGGCGCCAACTTCCTGGCCTTCCTGAAGAAAGCCGTCAAACCCCACGCGGACAAGGACATCCACATCGTGCTGGACAACCTGTCCACGCACACCACCCCTGACGTGATGGGCTGGCTGGAGAAGAACCCGAACGTCACGTTTCACTTCACTCCGATCGGTTCGTCGTGGATCAATCAGATCGAAACCTGGTTCGGCATCATCACTCGCCAGGCCATCCGCCGCGGCACATTCACCTCAGTCAAGGTCCTCATTGGACAGATTCGCGACTACATCACCCACTGGGACACCAACCCCAAGCCCTTCACCTGGACCGCTACCGCCGACGAGATCCTGGCCAAGGTCCGCATCGTCCAGACCAACATCAGAAAACTCGTCGACAACAACGCAAAGTAAGAAGATCAGGATCACAGGACACTAGGGCTGGTCAGAGATCCCCCTTTTTTAGCCCTGACAGAGGCTCCGTCCAGGACGGCGGCGATGCGCGGTAGGCACGTCCGAGGTACTGGGGTGGAGTGCAGTTTCTGGAAGTTCGGTGCGATCGTGCGGGTGGAGCAGGCTCGGTCCAAACCACGGCGGCCGCTTGTCTCGGAATGCGGCGATGTCCTCCCAGCCGTCCGACGTGCCGACAAGGCTCGCGATAGTGTGCGCTTCTTCGCTCGAGTGTTCTTCCAGGTGAGCATGCGGAGTAGCCCGCATCAGTCGCTTCGTCTCAGCGATCGCTTTTCGCGGGCCTTGGGCAAGCAGCACCGCGGCGGTCATGGCCTTGATGTTCAGCTCGCCATCTTCGACGACACGGCTGACGAGGCCACTGGCTCTTGCTTCCTTGCAGACAACCAGCGCCTCACCGAGGCCAACACGAGCCTGCGGGAGTGCAGCGACGCGCTCAAGCAGCGCATTGCTGAGTTCGAAGACGATCTGGTCGCAGCCCGCACCAGCCTGCGGCGGCACTCGTAGACGCGCACCGAACGAGCCGCTTGGGTCGTTCTTCTCCACTACGAACACCGAGATCCTGCCGCGGGTCTTCTTGTCTGGGGCGGTTACCGCCATCACCGTGTAGAACTCCGACTCCCGGCGTTGATGATCCACCGCTTGGGGAAGTTGTTCATGGCGGTCCCTTCTCGGGATGGTTCTTCACCGGTGTCTTGTCGAACTCACAGCTCGTGTGGTGGCCACTGCCAGTCCGTGAGGCGCGTGAGGGCCTGAAGGAACTTGGCCGGACCGCCGAACGATTCGCGGCGATGTCCCGCCCGCGTCTCGTAGAGCACGCCAGCCCATGGATCGTCCGCCGCTATCACGAGCTTCCAGCGAACGGGTCGCTTCGATGACCCCGGCTCCGTGGCCATCGAAGCGTCGGAGGTGTCCCGCGCGGGCGCGTGAGCTGACCGCGGTGCCTTGGTGGCGCTGTCCTTTCGCATGTCCTCCTCCTCTTCTCGCGGACTCGCGGCGCCTCCCGGCTCAGATTTCCGCGTCCGCGTGGTCGGCGTCCCCAGAACCATAGAAGTCTGTTGCTCCATCTTCAACCGGTTGGTAGGTTTATCTACCGACTAGACAGATAGGGGTAGTCATGATCGTCGACCTCAACAGCACCGAACGGGCTGGCGACCAGATCGGACCTCTCCTCGCGCGCTCCGAGCGCCTGAGTCGCCTGGACGTCAAGCCGCCGCGGCATCTCTCGGCTCGAGATCGGGCTCGTTCGCTGTGCGACGATGGCGCCTTCCGCGAGATCATGGCGCTCCGGGAGGGTCGGCGGTCCCTCGCTGACGGCTCGGACGTGCCGCTCCCGGGAGACGGCGTGGCGGTGGGCTGGGGCCTTGTCCACGGGCGACCGACTGCGATGGCGAGTCATGACTTCAGCGTCACGGGCGGCTCGATCGGCGCCGTGTTCGCCGACAAGGTGGAACGCCTTCAGCGGTTCGCCATCGACAACGGGATGCCCATCGTCTACATCAACGATTCCGGTGGAGCGCGCATCCACGAGGGGATCGAGGCGCTCCACGGTTGCGGCCGGATCTTCACGCAGAACGTGCGGGCCAAGAAGCACGTCCCCCAGGTCTCCGTGATCATGGGACCGTGCGCTGGCGCCGCGGCCTACTCTCCGGCCTTGACCGACTGGACGATCATGGTGGGCGGCCAAGGCCGGCTGTTCCTCACCGGGCCGGAGGTAGTCAAGGCGGCGACCGGCGAAGAGATAGACCCCGAGGACCTTGGCGGAGCCGGACTGCACACCCGGGACAGCGGAGTCGCTCATCTAGAGGCCTCCGACGAACGGGAGGCGCTGAAGCTCACCGGCGTCCTGCTGGGTTTCCTCCCGCAACGCCGCGGCGGCGAGCTACCGCTTCATGCCGCGCGAGACCCTGAGGGGGACCCGGAGGATCTGCGCGAGATCATCCCCCAGGCCAGCAACGTTCCGTTCGACGTCCGCCGGGCGCTCTCCTGCATCGTCGACGCAGGAAGTCACCTAGAGATCGCGGGCAGGTTCTCGCCGAGCGTCGTGACCGGCTTCGCGCGGCTGAACGGAGTCCCGATCGGTATCGTCGCCTCCCAGTCCTGGCGCCGAGGCGGCATCCTGGATGCTAAGGCCGCCCAGAAGGTGGCGCGATTCGTCCGGTTCTGCGGTCGGTTCGGGGTTCCGATCACGACGTTCGTCGATGTCCCCGGGTTCATGCCGGGCGCGGTGGAGGAGCAGCGCGCCGTCATCACGCATGGCGCGGACATGCTCGATGCCTACGTCGACGCGCAGTCCCCCCGGCTCACCGTGATCATGCGCAAGGCCTACGGCGGGGCATACATCGCGATGGGCTCCCGGTCGCTGGGAGCCGACTTCACGTGGGCGTGGCCCGGTGCCGAGGTCGCCGTCATGGGTCCCGAAGCGGCCGTGGGCATCCTGAACCGCCGGGAGCTGGCGGAGGCAGAGGAGCCGCGAGCGGTTCGCGCCGAGCTCGCCGCGCGCTTCCGAGCCGAGTTCACGCACCCCTTCCGGGCCGTCGACGCCGGAATTGTCGACGACGTCATCGCGCCGGAGCGGACCCGGGAGACCCTCATCGCCGCCTTGTGCAGCATGGGGCTCGGCCTCCACTAGGCATCCGAACACCCTGCCTCAACTATCGAAGGAGACTGCGATGGCGAAGGTCTATCTGATCGACGGCGTGCGAACCCCGATCGGCCAGTTCGGCGGCAGCTTCAGCTCCCTGACGGGAACCGATCTTGCCACCACCGCAGCGCGCCGTCTCTTCGAGCGAACGGGAGTAGCGGCCTCCGCGGTCGATCACGTCGTCGGCGGGTCCGTGCTGCAGAACATGACCGAGTCGAACCCGGCCCGGATCGTCAGCCAGCGAGTCGGCGTGCCGGACTCCGCGCCTGCTTTCACGCTCAACATGCAGTGTGCTTCAGGAATGGCTGCCTTCATCAAGGCTGCACAGGCGATAGCCCTCGGCGACGCGCAAGTGGCGCTGGCCCTGGGGCAGGAGTCCATGAGCAACGCGGCCTTCACCGTCAACGGTGCTCGCTGGGGATTGCGGCTGAAGCACGGACAGTTCACCGACTCCCTCAAGGAATGCACCCTCGCCGGTTCACACCAGTGGGGTGAGCCCTGGTACATGATCGATGTCGCCGAGCACCACGCCGTGGTCGACCAGGTGTCGCGTGAGGACATGGACGCCTACGCCGTGCAGTCCCACATCAAGGCTGCGCAGGCCCGGGAGGCCGGTCGGCTGGCCGGCGAGATCGTGCCGGTGGAGGTCGCCGACAAAGGTGGAAGTCAGCTGGTGAGCGAGGATCAGCACATTCGCCCCGATGCCACGATCGAGAGCCTGAGCGAACTCAGCTCCGTCAAGCCCGGCGGTGTCATCACGCCTGGCAATGCGTCGGGCATCAACGACGGTGGGGCCGCCGCGCTGCTCTGCTCGCCCGAGGCAGCGGAGCGGCTCGGCGTGGAGCCACTGGCCGCGCTCGATGTCACGCACACGGCTCTCGCGGGGTGCAACCCGTACCTCATGGGGTACTCGGCCGTCGAAGCACTCAACAATGCACTGGAGCGCGCCAAGCTGTCGCTCGGCGACCTGGACCTGATCGAGTGCAATGAGGGCTTCGGGGTGCAGGGTGTGGCTTGCGAACGGCTGGGCGGTTGGCCCAGTGAGCGGGTGAACGTCGACGGCGGGAGCCTCGGGCTGGGGCATCCCGTCGGTATGTCCGGGCTTAGGATCGTCATTCACCTCGCTCATGCGCTGCGCGAGCGGCAGCTGCAGCGGGGGGCTGCGACGGTTCCCGCGGGTAGTGGTCTCGGTGCCGCCGTCGTGCTCGAGGCAGTTAATCCCTGAGAGGTCCATGAGAAAGGGGCGCGTGGTGGAACGAGGGCCGAACGCGCAGCGAGTGACGTACCAACGGCTGGTCGCGGTAGCGGGGGAGCTGTTCGCCGAACGGGGCTACCGAGCGACGACGCTCGACGATGTCGCCGACGCACTCAACGTGAAGAAAGCGTCCCTGTACTACTACATTGACTCCAAGAACAGTCTGTTGCGGGCGATCTACGACCAGATCCTGGGGCGGATCGCAGACCAGGTTCTGCCCATCGCCGAGCTGGACTTGCCAGCGGACGAGCGGCTGCGTCGGATGATCCAGTCGCACATCGAGTTCGTCACCCAGGAGCGCAGCCTGCTCTCGGTGGTGTTCCAGGAGGAGTCGGAACTGCCTGATGAGATGCAGGAGAGCATCAAGCACACTAAACGCAGGTACGAGGACGCGTTCGAGAATGTGGTTCTCCAAGGCCAGAAGGACGGGATGTTACGCCCGGGTTCGGCGCGGCTGATGGTGCTCGCGCTGCTGGGCATGACGAACTGGATGTACACCTGGTACGCCCCAGGCCGACACGACCGTCGCGAGATTGTCGGTGAGTTCGTCCAGATGCTCGAACGAGGCTGGCTGTCCTCCGACGCGCCGACCCGTCCGGCGTGGCCGCGCGCTGATTCGGTCGAGTCCGCGCTGGCTGATTCCTTCACACTCCTCAACCAAGTGCGCGAAAGCTATGAGGCGCTCGAGGTAGAGCTCTCCTTCGCCAAGGAGCGTCTGGAAGAAGGTGTCATGAACACCGAGAACGGAGGCTCATCATGACAGACTCCCGAGCTAGCAGCACTCTTGGCGAGCACGAGGTCCGCGCAGAACTGGTGGCCAACGTGTTCCGGATCCTGGTCGATGTGGGTGAGGTCGTGTCCAAGGGCGACCAGCTGATGATCCTCGAGTCCATGAAGATGGAGATCCCGGTGATCGCCCCCCGGCCTGGGACGGTACGCCGTCTCGGAACGACGCCGGACGCAGTCGTCAGTGAGGGCGACGTGCTTCTGGTGCTGGCTGATTCCGACCCGGGCTGAGCGACAGCGCCAGCCTTTTCATCCGGCATCCGGGCCACCGATCCCTCGTCGGTCCGGAGACCCGGCTCGCGGTCCACCGTCACCACGGCGAGCCGAACCGTCTGAGCGACCCACGTAGCGTACGGCGCGACCGGGTGGTCCTCGGGTCTGGACCGCCGCTGCGGCGTACCCCTAACTGCACCACGCCGGTGAGGCTCATCCCTGTCGCCCCGGAGCCGTCCGGGGAAGGCGAGGCCCTTGCTTGCAGGGGCTCGGACGTATCCTCTCCCGCCCGTCATAACACGAATCGGCAGTCTGCCCTGGCACCGTTGACACTGCTATTTCCGATCAGTAGGTTCACTGACCAATTAGTCGGTAGATAGGGGATTGTTGCCGAATGAGCACCGTGGAGATCGAACGCCGCGACTCGGTCGGCGTGGTGCGGCTCAACCGTCCGGAGCGGGGGAACGCACTGGACAGCACCATGCCGACTGGCGTTCGTTCGGCGATCGAGGAACTGGGTTCGGACACCGCCGTGTCCGGGATCGTTCTCACCGGAGCGGGCCGGTTGTTCTGTGCGGGGGGAGATATCTCGACGCTGTTGGAATGGCGAGAGCTCGACCTCGACGGGCGAACCGGGAAGTACTTGGCCTCCCAGGAACTCGTGCACGCCATGAAGGCTTGTCCGATTCCCATCATCGCCGCCGTCAACGGGGCGGCTGCTGGGGCGGGTGTGGACCTCGCGCTCGCTGCCGACCTACGGATCATCGCTGACACGGCCAGCTTCACCGCGGCATTCGCGTCTGTCGGTCTCGTCCCCGACCTCGGCGGCAGTTGGTTCCTGGCGCGCACGATCGGCGTTCCGCACGCCTTGCGCTTCCTGCTTGCCGGGCAGCGGATGAGCGCGGCCGAGGCATTGGAGAAGGGCGTCGTGGACCAGGTCGTCGAGGGCGAGATGCTTCTGCCCACCGCGTGTGAGGTGATCGCGGAGCTCACCGCGCAGGTGCCACGGCAGGTGGTGACGGAGACCCTGCTGGCAGTTCGTGGCGCTGTGGGGCAGGACCTGGCGACGTCCATGAGCCTCGCAGCGCGGTCGCAGGCACGACTGATGTCGAGTCCGGAGCACGAGGAGCGCGTGGCCGCGTTCTTGTCGAGCAGCCCCCGTTTGACACCACAGGTAAGGAGAACGTCACATGCTCTCGGAAGACGACCGGCTTAAGTCCCAGCGTCTGCAGGAGGGCTGGGAGGCCGACTATCACAGGATGGTGAAGCGTTTCGGTGACGCGGTGCCGAAGCAGGCGACGCAACCGGCTTCCCACTCGGGGCTTCCGCTGAAGAGCGCCTACTTCCCCCACGACATCGAAGGGATCGATGTCGAGGAGCAGATCGGTCGGCCGGGGGGATATCCGTTCACCCGCGGGAACCTGGCCGCTCAGCACCAGCTGATGGCGTGGGCCAACCAGCCGGTGATCGGGTACGGCCTGCCGGAGAACACCCGCGACCGGATGGACTACCTCGAATCGCAGGGCATGGTCGGATACTTCGGCCAGCGTTTCTACAACCTGGTCTACGACTTGGTTTCGCACGAGGGACTCGATCCCGACCACCCTGCCGCCCGAGGACGGGTCGGCCAGTGCGGAATGGGCGTCTACAACGTTCGTGACATGGCGCGTCTCTTCGACGGGCTGGACCTGCGCAAGATCAACGTCGTCCACATCACCTACTACCAGACGATTCCTGCGTTGGCGCAGTACATCGCCTACGGCGAACGAATGGGCGTGCCGCCCGAGGACCTGCGCGGTAACTCGATGAACTGGTACCACCAGTCCGCGTACGTCGGGATGAGCGCGTTCCCGCCGGATCAGGGGCTCAAGCTCGCCACGGAGCTGGTGTCCTACTGCGCCAAGCGCATGCCGCGGTGGAACACCACCAACTTCTTCGGTTACGGCATCGAGGAGGCGGGTGGCACGGCTGCACAGGAGACCGGCCTGATGCTCGCCTTCGGGCGCGAGCTCGCCCGAGCCTGTCTGGCCGCGGGCATGGAGGCGGACCAATTCCTTCCCCGGTTCGGATTCCAGTTTTCCCAGGCGAACGACTTCTTCGAGGAGATCGCGAAGATCCGGGCGATGCGCCGGATCTGGGCGACCACGATGCACGACGAGTTCGGTGCGAGGGACCCGCGGTCGATGCACGTCCGCATCCACTCGCACACATCAGGCGCAGTGCTGACCGCGCAGCAGCCCCTGGTCAACCTGATCCGGACCTCCATCCACGCGCTGGGTGCGGTGATCGCCGGTACGCAGGCGATGGAGGTCTCGGCCTACGACGAAGCCCTGGCCATCCCCTCCCTGGAGGCGCACACGCTGGCCCTGCGGGTCCAGCAGGTGGTCCAGGAGGAGACCAACGTCACCGCCGTGTCGGACCCGCTGGCGGGCTCCTACTACGTCGAGTCGCTCACCGACCAGCTCGCGCAGCGCGCGATGGAGATCGCCGACGAGGTGGAGAAGCAGGGCGGGTACGTCGCGGCGCAGCAGTCCGGCTGGATCCGGTCCGAGGTGGAAGCGTCGGCCGAGCACTGGCGCGACCTCGTCAACCGCGGCGAGCGCCGCATCGTCGGGTTGAACTGCTACCAGGTCGAGGAAGAGGAGGAGCGCGAGGTCTTCTCGGTGGATCCCGCGGTGGAGCAGATCGCCATCGAGCGGATTCGTGAGCTGCGTGCCACCCGGGACCAGGCCCGCTTCGAGAAGGCGATGGACGGGCTCCACTCCGCTGCAGAGCAGTTTGCGAATGCCGAGGTCTCCGACCTCGGCGGCGACCATCTGATGGAGGCAGCGATCGAAGCCGCGCGGGCCGAGGCGAGCACCGGCGAAATGATGGCGGTCCTCAAGCAGCACCTCGGCTGGTCCGCCCCTCACGAGTTCTGACCCCACTAGACACAGGGAGGAATCATCATGGAGCGACTCATCCGGGTACTACTGGCCAAGCCCACCCACGACAGTCACGACCGAGGAGTGCGCTACCTGGCGCGGGTCCTTCGCGACGCCGGCTTCGAGGTGGTGTTCATGAACTTCCTGCTCCCCGAGGACGTGTTGAGCGCCGCCATCCAGGAAGACGTCGACGTGATCGGCATCTCCAGCTCGTCTGGAGGGCACATGCCGGTCTTCATCGATATCGCGGCGGCACTCAGGGAACGCGGACTGGAGCACATCGTGCTGATCGGCGGGGGCATCATCCCCGCCTCCGACGCCAAGAAGCTCAAGCAGGACGGCGTGGGCCGGATCTTCGGTCCCGGCAGCGATCCAGAGGAGATCAAGGCCTACATCCGCGAGCACAGCCGGCCGGTCGCCGGATCGCGCGGCTGAGTGGGGCGCAGATGAAAAAGATAGTGATCCTGGGCGGTGCCGGGCTCATGGGGCACGGCATCGCCCTGGCCTGCCTCACCGGTAGCGACGCCCACGTGACGATCGTCTCTCGCCGCGAGGAGTCAGTGAGAAGCGGCGTCGACGCCGTAGTGAACGGACAGTACGGCCTACGGAAGGCGGTTGCACGGGGGCGGCTCACCGAAGATGCGCTTGACAAGGCGATGTCGCGGCTCGACGGCACGACCGACTACGGCGAGGCGCTCGATGCCGCGGATCTCATCTTTGAGTCGATTCCCGAGGTGCCGCAGCTGAAGCTCGAGGCGCTCACGGCAGTGGGGGCCGTGGCTCCCGCCCACGCGATCGTCGCCACGAATACTTCGAGCATCATGATCGCCGAGCTCAGCTCCGCGCTGCCCGACCCGTCACGACTCGTGGGCACGCACTGGTTCTACCCGTCGAACGTGATGCCCCTTGTCGAGGTGGCGGCGAGCGGGGTGACGGATCCCGAGGTCACAGCGCAGGTGGTGGATTTTCTCACCCGGATCCGCAAGCGACCCGTCCAGGTGAAGGATGCCCCGGGCTTCTTCATGACCAGGTTCGTCAACAACTTCATCGCCGAAGCGATCCGCGCAGTCGAACTGGGGATCGCCGGTCCGGCGGAGATCGATGAGATGGTCAAGACGGGTCTGGGTTGGCCGATGGGGGTCTTCGAGCTGCTCGACGATACGGCGAGCTTCGATGCTTGGTACCACGCCCAGGAGTACTTGCACGCGATGTGCGGTGAGCGCTACCAGGTGCCACCGCTGGCACGTCAGGTGTTCGCCGCCGGCTACCTCGGGGACAAGACGTTCAAGTCGTCGAGTCGTGGTGGCTGGTACGAGTTCCTGGGCGTCGCGCGCCCTGGCGGCAAGGAGACGTGACATGTGCGGAGTCACTCGTCGATCGACGGCCACGCCATTCCGGGCCAGTCCGACCGATCTCGGATTCGACACCGTCACGCTGAGGAGCGACGTGCACGTCCTCCAAGCCCGCAGCACCTTCTGGCCGGCGCCGGGGAACATCTTGGTGGTCGAGGACGACCAGGGTGTGGCGCTCTTCGACTGTGGTTTCGGCACCGAAGAAGCCCGAGACGGCCTCGCAGCAGCACTGGAGACGTTGGGCTACGAACTCGACGCTGTGCACACGGTTGTCGTCACCCACCCGCACCTCGACCATGCGGGTGGAATCGCGCTGCTGCCGGGGCACGTGCAGGTGCTGGGACCGTCGAGGGTGGGATCGCTGGTGGCCGATGCGTCCGCCGCTGCCGAGCTCATCTTCCCTGCCGCGGTCCGGGAGATCGCTCCTGAGCGGGCCGATCTGGACATCGTCGAGCACTTCCGTACCGACTGCGGGGTGGCGCCGACCCCGGTGCCGACCACGCCGGTCGAAGCCGGCGACGTGATCTCGCTCGGGCGTACTCGTTGGGTGGCCGTCTCAACGCCGGGGCACGAGTCGGGAATGTTCTCCTACTTCGAGCAACAGCTCGGCATCCTTGTCTGCTCCGACATCCTGGCCTCGCGCGGCACCGCGATTCCGTGGTACGCGCCGGGCGGGGGCGGCACGGCCGCCTACCTGCGGGGACTGTCGAGACTGTCCGAGCTCGAGATCACCCTGGGCGTCCGGGGACACGGGGACGTGATCTATGGCGCCGCACCTGTCTCGCAGGCGGTGACGGCCACCGCGAGTCGCATCACGCGTCGCACCGAGGCGGTGCGGGAGGCCTTGAGCGCTCGACCGCTCACCTTCGCACAGCTGGAGCAGCAGATCTACGCCGAGCGTGTCTACGAGGTGATTCCGTGGGCCGCGAGCGTGCTCGCCACTCATCTGCTCGAAGGTCTCGAGGACGGCACGCTGCGCCGCGAGGAGGACCTCTTCGCGGCCACGGCAGGAACGGAGGTACGGGTATGACGACACAGGTGCGAGAGCAGCAACCCGGGCTCGACGTGGACGTGCTCAAGGGGGACCACCGGGCCATCGCCCAGGCCATCACCCTGGTCGAGAACGGCGAGGGTGCCACCGATCTGCACGCCGCGCTGTTCCTCCAGACCGGTCGAGCCTTCACGATCGGGATCACCGGCCCCCCCGGGGCGGGGAAGTCGGCGCTCGTCGACCAACTCATCGCCCAGTATCGTGCGGAAGGGTTCACCGTCGGCGTCCTCGCCGTCGATCCGTCTAGCCCGTTCACCCATGGCGCCCTCCTCGGTGATCGGATCCGGATGCGGTCCTTCGCCGGCGACCCGGGGGTGTTCGTCCGGTCGATGGCTAACCGCGGGCACGTCGGGGGTCTGGCGCTGGCCACCCCGCGAGCGATCCGGATCCTCGACGCCGCCGGATTCGACCGGGTGCTGGTCGAGACGGTGGGCGTGGGACAGTCGGAGATCGACGTGGTCGGTGCGGTGGACTGCACGATCGTCGTCGACGTTCCGGGCATGGGGGACGTCGTGCAGACGATGAAGGCGGGCCTGATGGAGATCGCCGACCAGTTCGTGGTGAACAAGGCCGACCGCGACGGCGCCGCGCGGCTGGCCCGTGAGCTGCGGCGCCTGCTGCATGAGCGAGAGGGCGAGCGCTCGGCCTCGACCGTCGCGTTGACCCAGGCGCACAAGGGCATCGGTATCCCCGAATTGGTGGAGTCGATCGAGCGGTTCCGGTCGCGCCAGACCGAGAGTGGCGCGCTCACCGAGCGCCAACAGCACAACCTGGCCCGGGAAGTGGCCGCGTTCGTGGGAGAGCACGCACGCCGGCGACTACTGGGCGAAGACCAGCTACGGCTGCCCGAGGAGACGCTCGCGGCTCTCCGGCACCGCAAACAGGATCCAGAAGGACTCGCTCTGGCCATCGTCGAGGCCGGGCTGCGTCCACCGGCTGCCGCCAAGGAGGCACCGTGATCGAGTCGTTTCTCGTGGCCAACCGTAACGAATCGTGCGGGCAATTTCGTTAACTTGCACTACGATTCACTGCTGGCCAAGTTGTGCGTCTGGCACAAGACCCGCGACGCTGCCGTGGCACGGGCGCGCGCCGCGGCAGCCGAGTTCCGGAGAACAGGAGTCAAGACCAACCTCGAGTTCCTCCGCGACCTGCTGGACGCCCCAGCCTTCGTCAGCGGCGAATACGACACCCGCTTCGTTGAGTCCGGTGGCGTCCCCAAACGGTGACTGTCCGCCGAGCGGACGACCTGAGCCCGCTCCTGAAACCGGCCATGACTCGGTCAAGGCAGATCGTTGTCCCACACCACTTTGACCCAAAACCGATCGCGAAACCACAGCGTCCGGAATCCGAAGTGAGGAGTTCAGGACAATGTCGGACAATCTCACCATGGGAAGCGTTGTCAGACGCGCTGCGACCCAGTACCCCAATCGGACCGCGATTATCTACGAAAACCGGACGTACACGTACGCAGAGTACAACCGGCGGGTGAACCGCGCGGCCCACATGCTCACGGAACTGGGGGTGGCGTTCGGTGACCACATCGCGGTGCTCGGGCGGAACTCCGTGGAGTACTTGGAGGTCTGCCACGCATCGGCCAAGATTGGTGCCGTCTTCGGCACCGTAAACTGGAGGCTCGCGCCGAAGGAGATATCGTTCATCGTCACCGACAGCGACTGCAAGGTACTCGTGGTCGAAGCCGGTTTGCAGGACGTGGTGGCTCCGGTCCTCGACGAGATGCTTGGGGTCACGGTGGTTGTTTTCGATGGCGACATCACGCTCCTGGGCGCGCTGTCCTACGAAGACCTGACCGAAGCCGCATCCGACGCCGAGCCGTCCGCCGAGGTGGGGTGCGCCGACGACGCGCTCATCATGTACACCTCAGGCACGACCGGTCTTCCGAAGGGCGCTGTGCTGACGCACGGCAACGTTTGCTGGGACGCCATCAGCTAT
This sequence comes from Saccharopolyspora sp. NPDC002376, assembly GCF_053593195.1. Classification (NCBI taxonomy): domain Bacteria; kingdom Bacillati; phylum Actinomycetota; class Actinomycetes; order Pseudonocardiales; family Pseudonocardiaceae; genus Saccharopolyspora; species Saccharopolyspora sp. NPDC002376. The sequence goes on along the minus strand of NZ_JBSFBZ010000058.1, from coordinate 30,166 downwards.
CTCACCTACGCGTCCCCTGCGCAGTACGACGCGCTGCTGGTCGGCATGCCGATGAACCACGTGAGCGGCCTGCACCTGCAAACCTCAGCGTTCCTCATCCGCGGGCTGCCGTTGGTTCTCATGCGGCAGTGGGAGCCCCAGGAGGCTTGCCGCCTCATCCAGAAGCATCGGGTGACAGTAGCCACGATCCTGGTCACCCCGTTGCAGCAGCTCCTGGACTTCCCTGAATTGGCCGACTACGACCTGACCTCGCTTCGGCTCGTGCTCACGGCTGCCGCCAAGTACACCCGGGAACTTCCCATCCGGACGATGCACCGACTTTCCCTGGACAGGTTCCTGTTCGGTTATGGCCTAACCGAGGCTGCGCCGTTGGTCAGCGTCACCGAGTTGTCCGGAGAGGCACTGGCGCTCGAGAACACCTTGGGCTTCCCGCTGTGGTACAACGACGTCCGGGTGGTCGATGAAAACGACGAACAGGTTCCCGAGGGTGAGATCGGCGAAGTGGTGATCCGGGGCCCGAACGTCTTCAAGGGGTACTACAAGCGACCGGATGTCAACGCGGAGGTCCTGCGCGGAGGGTGGCTCCACACAGGGGATCTGGCTTTCTTCCGAGACAACTACCTGTTCTTCGTCGACCGAACGAAGGACATGATTAAGAGCGGCGGCTTCAATGTCTATTCGCTCGAGGTCGAGATGGGGTTGCTCGCCGCCAATCCACAGCTTGCCACAGCGTCGGTCATAGGTGTTCCCGATGACAAGTGGGGCGAGGCTGTGGTGGCCTTCGTGGTGCCACATCCAGGAGAAGCACCCACGGCCGAGGAAATCATCGCGAATGCCCGGCGGCACATCGCCAGCTTTAAGCTACCCAAACGCGTCTATTTCGTAGACGAGCTCCCGACGAACGTGTCCGGCAAAGTCCGGAAGACCGTGCTCAGAGAATGGGCGTCCGAGCGCCTCTCCACCTCCTTGGAGGGTCAATCCGCGCTGGCTTGAGCCATGCGGGCGGAGGCCACGTAGCCTACCGAAATACGAATCGGTAGGCCGCGTGCGGAGAACCGCACGTTTCGCTCGAAAGGAGAGAAGGGAAGCAGGCTCGCAGGCGCGCTGTGCCCCGGTACCAATGGTCAACCTCACTCGTATCTACACCCGCACCGGCGACGCCGCCGAGACGCGGCTAGTGTTCTGAGTCGTTAGTTCGCGGTCGAGGCGGTGATCGCGAAAACACTTGAGGAGAAACCGGATTCGGACACGCACTGGTCGACGCAGTCGATGGCCGAGGCGACCGGGATGTCGCAGTCGGCGATCTCGCGGATCTGGCGTGCCTTCGGCCTGAAACCCCACGCGGTGGAGTCCTGGAAGCTCTCCACCGATCCGCAGTTCGTGGACAAGGTCCGTGACGTCGTCGGTCTCTACATGGCCCCGCCGGAGAACGCCCTGGTCCTCGCGGTGGATGAGAAATCGCAGATCCAGGCGATCGACCGCACGGCTCCGATCCTGCCGATGATGCCCACCACCCCGGTGCGCGCCACCCACGACTATGTCCGCAACGGCACCACTAGATTTGTTCGCTGCGTTCGACATCGGTTCGGGTTCGGTCATCGCCCAGTACTACCGCCGCCACCGGCACCAGGAGTTCCTGCGGTTTCCTCAAGCTCATCGACCAATCGGTGCCGAAAAGCCTTGAGCTGCACCTGGTTTTAGATAACTACGCCACTCATAAGACCCTGAAGGCCAAGGAATGGCTGATCCGGCGCCCCCGTTCCACCTGCACTTCACCCCGACCTCGTCGAGCTGGCTCAACCTCGTGGAACGCTGGTTCGCCGAACTGGCCAACCGCAAACTCCGACGCAGCGCCCACCGCAACGTGGTCGAACTCGAAGCCGACATCCGCAGTTGGATCAACAACTGGAACGCCGATCCCAAACCCTTCGTCTGGACCAAAACCGCTGACCAGATCCTTAAAACCCTCGCCGCATGCTGCAGCCGAAATACCGACTCAGAACACTAGAAGCAGCATAGGTGGAGCCCTCCACACTTCGGGGGGAGAGCTCAGCAATCAGTTCCCCGGTTGGCGTGGGCGTCGTTCGCAGCAGACTCGATTGTTCTGATGGGAAGCCTTGGTGCGGATTTCCGGGGGTCTTCGCACGCCTTGATGCCAAGGCGTGCTGAGGTCATGTCGATGGTCGACAAACCGAGCGTGCGCGACCGCGCTTTTCCCGGCGGTCGCGCACGCGCCGACCGCGTCAGGAGTCATCGCCTGCGATGTTTGCGACGGTGTTCTCGAAGCTGGGGCGGTTGATCATCGCGTAGGCGTAGATGGCTGCGCTGAAAACCGCCATGATCACGGTGCCGGAGACCATGCCGATGGGACCGTTGCCGCCCGGCAGCAGGGCGTCCGGGTCGGCGCCGAACTCGCCGAAGTAGCTGATGATCGCCATGCCCGCGATCCACAGCATGCACCATGACCCGGCGCGCAGGTCCAGCGCGGGCAGTTTGCGCCGGGCGAACCGCCGGTAGCCGATCAGGAAGATGTAGCCGAGCGCGATCGCCAGGAAGAGCTTCTCGTTGATCTGCCACCCGGTCCAGAACACGATCAGGTTCGCCGACAGGAAGCCCAGGTAGGCGATGGTGTCGCCGCCGGGCAGCCGGAACGGTCGCGGCTGGTCCGGCAGGGTTCGCCGCAGCGCGCCGTAGACCACCGGGCCGAACGCGAAGGTGAGCACCGTCGCCGAGGTGATGAAGCCGATGATCTTCTGCCAGCCGGGGAAGGGCAGGAAGAACACGCAGCCGAAGACGAAGGTGAACACTGCGGCCAACCACGGCACACCGCGCCGGTTGAGCTTGGTCAGTGCCAGCGGTGCGTTGCCGTTCTGGGCGTTGGCGTAGGCGATCCGGGTGGTCACCGCGGTGTAGATCAGCCCGGTGTCGCCGGGGGAGACGATCGCGTCCGCGTAGAGGGTGATCGCCAGCCAGGTCGCGCCGAGCAGGGTCGCCAACCCGGCCAGCGGGCCTGCGACGTCGGTGAAGGTGACCTCGGACCACCCGGCGCCGAGCAGTTCGCTGGGCAGTCCGGTGAGGAACGCGATCTGCAGCAGCACGTATAGCAGACCGGTGACCACGATGGAGCCGATCACCGCGAACGGCACGTTGCGCTGCGGGTTCGCGGACTCACCGGCGAATTCGACGCCCTGCCGGAAGCCGAGGTAGGCGAACACGATGCCGCCCGCGGGCAGCGCGGTGAACACCGCGGCGCCGCCGTTGGGGAACATCCCGCCGTGCGCGACCAGGTTGTCCGGGTTGAACGACAGCGCGAAGAACGCGCCGACCACCACCACGATGACCAGCAGCTTCCACCAGACCAGCAGGTCGTTGAACCGCACGAAGGCCTTCACCCCGAGCACGTTGATGACGCTGAACACCGCCATCAGCGCGATCGCGACGAGCAGCCCGGACGGGGTCGCGACCAGCACGCCGTCCTCGGAGGTCATCAGCCACGGCAGGTAGGGCTTGGCGTACTGGATCACCGCGAGGACCTCGCTCGGCGCGGACGCCGCGCAGGCCACCCACATCACCCAGCCGGCGAAGAAGCCCGCGAAGGAACCGAATCCGTACTGCGGAAACCGGATGACCCCACCGGTCACCGGGAACATCACGGACAGTTCGGCGAAGGTGAGGCCGATCAGCGTCACCATGACCGCACCGATGATCCAGGAGAAGATCGCACCGGGACCGGCGATTTGCGCCGCGCTCAGCGCGCCGAACAGCCAGCCCGAGCCGATGATCGATCCGACGCCGGTGAACAGCAGGCTCCGGCGCCCGATGTCCCGGCGCAGCCCGGTGTCCATCCTGACGGTGGTGCTGCGACTGCCTGGTGTGGTCGGTGAAGGTGCTGCCATGCCGTGCCTCCCTGCAGGTTCGGTGGGACGCGCGGGACGCGGGGTCAGCCCCGGCTGACCAGTTCGGTGAGCAGGATCTGGGTCCTGGTGTGCACGACTGCCTTCGTCCGCTGCAGCCGCAGGATGATCTGTTCGAGGTGGTCGGAGTCCCGTGCGTGGAGCAGCGCCAGGGCGTCGGCACTGCCCGCCGTGGTCCACGCCCGCACGATCTCCTCCTGCTCGGTGAGCAGTGCGGTCAGCGCCTCTCGGGTGATCCCGGCGGCGGCGAAGACGCCGATCAGGGCTTGCAGTCCCAATCCGAGCCTTCGCCGATCGAGTTGAACCGTGTACCCGCGGATCACACCCGATGCTTCGAGCCGCGCCATGCGACGTTTGACAGAGGATGCGGCGAGCCCGGAAACCTCGGCAAGACGTTCCAGCGAGGTTCGGGCATTTCGGCTGAGTTCGCGCAAGATTCTTCGATCTACGTCGTCCATGTCCGGGATTCTTGCATTTCCGGGGGAAGTTGCGGTCGTTTCATCGACATCGGTTCCGGCGCGACTTAGCTTCCGGCGTATGGAGATTCGCCGGAGGACCTCATCGGCCGAGATGCTTTCCGCGGTTGCCGCGGACGTGTTCGGGGTGGCAGCGGAAGTCACGCCGTTGCCGGGAGAGCGCCACGCCAACGCGCGGCTGGACGTCGGCGGCAGCCCGCGCTACCTGCTGAAGGTCTACTCGGCGGACACCGCGGAATCCGATCTCGCGCTGCAGAACGCTTTGCTGGTATGGCTTTCCGATGCCGGCACGACGACGCTGGCGGCGTCCGGCACCGCCGTGGTGGACGGGGAATCCCGGACCGCGCACCTGCTCGACTGGGTGGACGGCCGCGAGTGGTCCCAAGCCGGTCCGCCGGAACCGGCGCGGTTCGCGGCCTTGGGCGCGGCGGTCGCGCGGCTGGACCAGGCGCTGGTGGGCTTCGAGCACCCCGAGCTGGATCGGGCCTACCGGTGGAACCCGTTGCAGGCGAAGGAACTCCTGGCGATGCTGCCGCTGGTCGACGAGACCGATCGGCCGTTCGTGGCCGCGGCGCTGCAGCGGTTCGGCGAACTCCTGCCGGATCTGCTGGAGCTCCCGCAGCAGGCGATCCACAACGATGCCAACGATAACAACGTGATCGTCGCGTACGACGGGTCGATCGCCGGGATCATCGACTTGGGCGATGTAGTGCGCGCACCGCGTGTCTGCGGGCTGGCGGTCGCAGTGGCATACGCGCAGCTGGGGGTGCCGGACCCGGTTTCCGCAGCGTGCCAGGTGGTTTCCGGCTACCACCAGGAATCGCCGCTGACCGCGGCCGAACTCCGGTTGCTGCCCGAGCTGGTCGACGCCCGGCTCGCGATGAGCATCACCAACGCCGCCGAACAGCGCGTCGCCGACCCGGGCAACCGGTACCTGTCGATCAGCCAGCCCGCGATCCGCGCGCTGATCTCGGACCTAGCCGCGGAGCCCCGACCGCTGCTGACCGCGCGATACCGCGATGCCTGCGGCTACCGCGCGGTCGCGGCCGAGCGAAACGTCGTGACCTGGTTGCGGTCGGCCGCCTGCGATCCGGCGCCGATGCTGCGCACGGATCTGAGTACGGCTGACGTGCACTGCATCGACTGGACGGCGCGGGGACCAGCGGAATTGCAGATGCAGCGCGGTGCGGATCGGGTTGCAGCGGCCATCGACGCGCAGGTCCGGGCCACCGGCAGCGCTATCGCGCTGGGCCGGTACCGGGAGGACCGCGTCGTGTACCGCTCCGAGGCGTTCGCGGGGCAGCGCGGCCGACGCAGCGTGCACATGGCGATCGATGTGTTCACCGCCGACGACGAGCCGGTGTTCGCGCCGCTGGACGGCGTGGTCGCCGCGGTGGACTACCGCCCGGCGGACTGCGACTACGGCGGCGTGCTGCTGCTCGAACACCGCTGCGGGGACGGTACGCCGTTCTGGCTGCTGGTGGGGCATCTCAGCGAGGCGAGCACGACCGAGCTGCGGCCCGGCGACGCCGTCCGGCGAGGCGAGCGGATCGGCTGGACCGGTTCGGCGCCGGAGAACGGCGGCTGGCCACCGCACATCCACGTGCAGTTGTTCACGACCTTGCTCGGTCGCTCGACCGATCTGCCCGGCGCGGTGCGCCCGGACGAGGTCGACGTGTGGGAGAGCATCTCGCCGAACCCGAACCTGATCCTGCGCGCGCCGGAGCCCACCGCGGTCGATCCCGTCCGCTCCGCGGCGGACATCGCGGCTCGTCGCCGGACGAACCTGTCCACCGCGTTGTCGCTGAGCTACGCCGAGCCGCTGCACATCGTGGCCGGTGAAGGCGCCGAGCTGATCGATGCGGACGGGCGGCGCTACCTGGATCTGGTCAACAACGTTTGCCACGTGGGGCACTGCCACCCGCGGGTGGTCGAAGCGCTGTCCGCGCAGGCGGCGGTGCTCAACACCAACACCCGGTACCTGCACGCCGGGATCACCGAGTTCGCCCGGCGGCTGGCGGCCACGTTCCCGGATCCGCTGAACGTGGTGCTGCTCACCAACTCCGGCAGCGAGGCCAACGACCTGGCGCTGCGGCTGGCGCGCACCGCCACCAGGCGGGAGCACGCGTTGGTGCTGGACTGGGCCTACCACGGCAACCTGAGCTCGTTGATCGAGATCAGCCCGTACAAGTTCAACCGCGCCGGTGGCACCGGGCCGGGGGAGCGGGTGCGGATCTGCCCGGTTCCCGACCCGTACCGGGGCGAGTTCGGCGGAGATGGCCCGCGGTACGCGGCGGAGGTCGCGGCGCAGTGCGCGGAGCTGCCGCCCGCCGCGTTCATCCACGAGTCGGTGCCCGGGTGCGCCGGGCAGCTGGAGCTCGCCGATGGTTACCTCGAAGCCGCCTACGCGGCCGTTCGCGAGGCAGGTGGTCTGTGCATCGCGGACGAGGTGCAGTGCGGGTTCGGCCGGGTCGGCACGCACATGTGGGCGTTCGAAGCGCACGGCGTGGTGCCGGACGTCGTCACGCTCGGCAAGCCGATCGGCAACGGCCATCCGATCGGCGCGGTCGTGACGACACCGCAGGTGGCGCGGCGATTCGTGACCGGCATGGAGTACTTCAACACGTTCGCGGGCAATCCCGTTTCCTGCGCGGTGGGCCTCGCGGTGCTGGACGCGGTGGAGGACGAGCGGTTGATGGCAAACGCGGCGACCGTCGGCGCGCACTTCAAGGACAGGCTGTCGGTCTTGGCGGCGCACCACGAGGTAATCGGGGACGTGCGCGGGCGCGGGCTGTTCCTCGGCGTCGAGCTGGTTTCCGACCGCCGGCGCAAGGAACCGGACGCCGCGGCGGCGCGGCGGGTCGTGGAGGAGGCCAAGCGGGAGGGCGTGCTGCTGTCCACCGACGGGCCCGCGGACAACGTCTTGAAGATCAAACCGCCGGTGGTGTTGACCGTGGACCAAGCAGATCGCGCGGTGGCGGTGCTCGACCGCGCGTTCCGGGAGGGGTGAAGCCCCGGTGCCGCCCCCGGGCTGATCAAGACGCGGCAACTCCCCGGTAATCCAACTTCAGGTGTCCAGCCAGCTGAGCCTGCTCGGCGACGGGGCGACGCACGATGTGCGGCTCAGCTACGAACCTGCCGAAGAACTGGCGGAGCACCCGTAATCCACTTATGGACCCGCGAACGGGAGCAATGCGCCGGTTGCGGCGTGACCATGGGCCGCCCGTTGTGCATGGAGACCCACTCCTGCTGGTGATTGATGCGGTCCAACAGAGTGGATCGGCGATGATAACGAGGCGGGCATGGAAACTTTCCGTTGATCACGACGGCCTCAGCAACCTCATGATCAACCAGGACCATGCCCGCTCCCTCATCTACCCTGCCGGGCGCCGCGCCTTGACATTCAAACTCCTGGGGTTTCTTTCAGTTCGCCGCTACCGGTTGCGAACCGGGGTGCCGGAACAGGTGGCCGTGGTAGCTGCCGCGGGCGGTGCGGATGGCGACTGTTGCCCAGGCGACGAGTAGAAGCAGGTAGAAGGCCATGGCGGCGGCTGTGAACATGATGGAGCCGGTACGGTTCGACAGTGCGCTGGTTCCGGTCACGATCGTTCCTACCGGGAAGGTGAAGCTCCACCACGTCAGCGCGAACGGCAGCTTCTGACGCGCGGTGCGTAGCGTGAGGCTGACCGCGAGGACAAACCAGAGCATCGCGAAACCCCAAGCGGGCAATCCGTAGAACAGGCCAAACGCTGCGGCGGCGTCGCCGTAGGGAGCGGGCAGGATTCCGGAGGCGTTGTCCGCGAGCAGATTCGCAGCGGTGATGGACTGGCCGAGAGGACCGAGGACAATCCACACCGTGGGCACAGTGGCTGCGGCGCCGGTTTTGTGCTGCACGAGCCGTTGCCACACCTGCGGGACGATGCACATGGTCGCGAACAGGCTGATGCCGAACAGTGCGTAGCAAGCCATGAGCATGCCCAGCTGGGCTTGTCCGGCGGGCAGGTAGGGGATCAGCAGGGAGCCGTTGGCGGCCGACACCATCGGCGGTACCACCGGCATCAGCCAGCCTGCGAATGCGCTGTCGGACTTGATTTCGTGGCTGGTCATCATTCGATAGGGGATCCACACGCTGGTCACCACGCCCAACAGCGTGCCGACGGTCCACAACGTCCAGTCGATGTACAGCGCCGGGGGCAGACCGATCCAATCCTTGCCCAGCAACAACGCTCCGGCCCCGACGGTCATCAACGCCATCGGTGGAGCACCCCAGAACTGCGCCATTACCGGATCATGTGCATGAGCCCGGGCCCTAGCCCGGTGTCGCGTCCAGTGCACCAGCCATGCCGCACTCAGCGCGCAGAGCATGAATGCCGCGAATGCCCACACCACGGTGGCGGCCAGGCGCAGGCCGGGAATGTGCACGGGAAGGCTGGCCGCCGCGTTTGCGACGATGCCGGTTCCCATGATCGAAGCGAACCAGTTCGGGCCGAGGTTGGCGAACAGTTGGGCGGGATGATCCAGGTCGCGGAGAAAACCGATGCGGGGCTCGGCTGTTCGGTGGTGCGTTGTTCGCGTCGGTGTTGCCATGCTTTCACAATCACGCGTTCGATCCCGGCCAGGTAGGGGCCTATCTGCGATGGAAGCATAAGCTCTGGTTATGCCGCTTTCCGCTCGGGTCGTCGACCTCACCGGATATGACCTGCTGCTCAGCGTCGCGGAGTTGGGCAGCATCGGGCGCGCCGCCCGCGCGCACCGGATGTCCCAACCCGGGGCCAGCAGCCGCCTGCGCCGCCTGGAGGACCAGGTGGGCGTGTCCTTGCTGGAGCGTTCGCCGAGCGGCGCGAAGTTGACTGAGGCGGGCAAGCTGGTGGCTGCCTGGGCGCGGACCGTGGTGGATGCAGCGGAGGACCTGGACGCGGGCATCGGCGCTCTTCGCGCCGACCGCCGCAGCCACGTGCGCATCGCCGCCAGCCTCACGATCGCCGAGTACCTGTTGCCCCGGTGGCTGGTCGCGCTGCGCGAGGTGGATCCGGACACAGTTGTGGCCCTGAACTCGGGTAACTCGACCGAGGTCGCGCATCGGGTGCGTGCCGGAGAGGCGGATCTCGGGTTCATCGAAGGGCCGGACCTGCCCGAACACCTCGACTCCCGCGAGATCGCCCGCGACGAGCTGATCGTGGTCGTCGCTCCCACGCACCGCTGGGCTTCCCGACGCCGTTCGCCCGACGCCGCTGAACTCGCTCGCACCGGCCTGATCAGTCGCGAACCCGGCTCGGGTACGCGGCTGGCGCTCGAACGTGCTCTGCGCGAGTACGATGCGGGCCCGCTCGCCTCACCACTGCTCGAACTGTCCTCGACCACGGCGATCAAAGCCGCGGTCGCCGAAGGCATTGGACCCGCTGTGCTGAGCGCTTACACCGTGACCCCGGAACTCTCGGCCGGCACCCTGGTCCGAATCCCGGTTGCCGGACTGAGGATCAGCCGCAGCCTGCGAGCGATCTGGCCGCTCGGCCAACCACCCCGGGGACCCGCACGAGACCTCCTTGCGATCGCCCTGCGTCACAAACCCAACCGCCCCTGAAGACTGAGCATGGGTTGTGCGGGCTCAGCCGCGTGTCCCGAACGGTGTTGGGCACGGTGATCGTCCCGTTCCGCACCGTCGTCAGCTCCGGCAGGTTGGCAGCCAATACACGTCCGCCGAGTTTTCCCGATTCTGCAAGGAAAATCACGGTCGTACCAGCGTAGGGCGAACCGGGGTGTGTTGGGACAACGCCGCCGCCGAGTCGTTCTTCGCTTCGCTGAAAAACGAGATGTACCACCGCGAACCGTTCCCCACCCGGGCCCGCGCCCGCTTCGCCGTCGCCGACTACATCGAAGTGTTCTGCAACCGGAAACGACTCCACAGCAGCCTCGGCTACCGCACCTCCGCCGAGGCTCACTGAGACCACCTCACCGCGGCCGCGGCCTGAGGAAACCCACCGAGGACAGCCCAAGATCTTTGACACACCTCAATCTTGTGTGTGCCAGGACAACAGCACACTCAGGCGCGCAGCGGTGAGCTCGTTGCCGCTGTCTCCAACGATGCCGGGGGAGCGCACCAGAAAGTACAGGGCGGCCCGCACGACTGGCCCCTTTCCGGAGAAGGGTTTGAACCCCTCGTCCTCCCGACAAGCCGCAGGCGTGCCGAACCTTTTCCTCGAAGTCGGGGAAGTCGACATAGGGGTCGTTGCCGCGGAAGCTGTTGCACCCGCTTTCGCAAGGCGAACAGGTGATGCAGGTCGCCGCGCATCGGTTCCCGGTTGCCGAACCGGGACTGCGGCACGACGTGCTCGCAGTTGTAAGGCAGGGCCGCCTCCAGCAGGTCGAAGTCCCTTTCCAGCAGGGACGGTCCGGCAGTGACTTCCTGCGGCAGCAACTCCAGCTGACGTTGGATTCGGGCGGCCTCGGTGGCCGCGTCGGCACGAATGAACTCCTCCGGTCACGACCCGATTCTTCAACCCTGGCTCGGGGCTCGACGAGGACCCCGCTACCGGCAGCGCCGCAGGGCCGTTGGCCGCGTACCTGGCGCACCTCGGGCTGCTCGACGTCACCGGCGAGCTCTCGGTGCGCCAGGGAGACTCGATGAAACGCCCCACCACCATCACCGCACGGATCCAAGCCAACACCGACGTCGCCGTCAGCGGCTCGGCCGACCTCAGCGCCCAAGGCTGGCTACGCGGCCCCTCCCCGCGTTGACAACGGTCCCCGGGCCCGCGCTTTTCCCGGCCAGTGCAATAGCCCGTCCGTCATCGGTGTCGTCCAGCCGCCGATGGCGGACGCACGCGTCCGGAACGACAGTGACCACGCTGCCGCTCCAACTGCACGTGGGAGCTGTGAATTCGGTGAGCTCGCCGACCCCTGCGGTGGACGGCGTTGGCTGTTGATCGGCGAAGCGGGATCGTCGTGGAGCTAGCATGCTCGCATGCTGATCCGGCAGTTGGAGTACCTCGCAGCTCTGGCACGAGAGCAGCACTTCGCCCGGGCAGCCGAGGCCTGCTACATCTCGCAACCGGCGTTGTCGGCCGCGATCCGCAAGCTCGAGGCCGAGCTCCACGTGCCGATCGTCCGGCGAGGTAACCGGTTCCTGGGATTCACGCCCGAGGGAGAGCGCATCCTGAAGTGGGCCTACCGGCTCCTGGCGGAACGCGACGCCCTGGTCGAGGACGTGGGCGCCATGCGCGAGGGACTTAGCGGACGCCTGCGCATCGCCAGCATCCCCACCGCTCTGGGCGTGCTGCCCGTGCTCACCGCGCTGCTGTTCGAGGCGCAGCCCCGCGTCCGGATCTCGGTGCGGTCGATGACGTCGATCCAGATCCAGCGCGACCTGTCGAACCACGAGCTGGACGTGGGCGTGACGTACCTGGACAACGAGCCGCTGAGTCGAGTGCGCGCGATGCCGCTCTACCGCGAGCGGTACCTGTTGCTGGTCAGCGACGACACCTTCGCCGGTCGCACCTCGGCGACCTGGCGGGAGGCCGCTGAGCTGCCGCTGTGCTTGCTCACCGACGACATGCAGAACCGCCGCATCTTGGACGGGATCTTCGAACAGGTCAACGTCGAGCCCGTTCCGGTCGTGGAGACCGATTCGATCCTCGCGCTGTACGCGCACGTCCGGGAGGGCCCGTGGGCGACGGTGCTGCCGCAGGCGTGGTTGTACCGATTCGGCGCGCCCGCGGGGATGCACGCCGTCCCGCTGGTGGATCCGGAGGTGACCAAGACCATCGGGCTGGTCATCCACGACCGGGACCCGGAACCGATTCTGGCCCGGGCCTTCCTCGACGTTGCTGACCGCATCGATCTGCAGGACGCGATCGATCTCGCGGTGCCCGGCCGGGCTTTCGCGCGATGAGCGAGGCGATGTCGACGGGGCGTCCAGCGGACCGAACCTCGGACCGGGGCCGCGCCGTGATCAGCTTCGCCGACTAGCTCGCTGCTCAACGCTCGGAGGCGCTGAGCAGCTCAACCGCCGCGACGACATTCGGATCGCATCCCACCCCGTCCGCTGCCACCTGGGACTTCAGCTGCGCATGCATCCGCGGATCCCAGAACATGCGCATGTGGTTGGCGATCGCGATGGCCGCCGCGTGCGGAGGGTAGTGGCGGAACTGCACCGCGATCTCGTTGGCCAGCTTCAGCACTGGTGGCGTGCCCACAGCTCACCCTCCTTCGCCGGACAACGCAGCGGCGGTCTCGACCGGTGACGCGTTGTCGGGCAGGTGGGCCCCGGGGGTGACCTGGACTGCGGTGACCTTGTACTCCGGGCAGTTGGTGGCCCAGTCGGAGTTGTCGGTGGTGACCACGTTCGCGCCGCTGAGCGGATAGTGGAAGGTGGTGTAGACGACCCCGGTCGGCATTCGGTCCGAGAGCACCGCGCGCAGCACGGTTTCCCCGGTCCTGCTGGTGACCGTCACCTCGTCGCCGTCGCGGATGCCGCGCACCTCGGCGTCGTGGGGGTGGATCTCCAGCACGTCCTCCTTGTGCCAGAAGACGTTGGGCGTGCGGCGGGTTTGGGCGCCCACGTTGTACTGGCTCAGGATCCGGCCCGTGGTCAAGATCAACGGGAACTTGCGCGTGGTGCGCTCGCTGGTCGGGACGAACGTCGTGGGGACGAACTTCCCCTTACCGCGCACGAATTCGTCGACGTGCATGACTGGTGTTCCCTCGGGGGCCTCGGCGTTGCAGGGCCACTGCACGCTGCCGAGCTCGTCGAGCTTGTCGAAGGACACCCCCGCGAACGTCGGCGTGAGCGCGGCGATCTCCTGCATGATCTCGCGCGGATGGTCGTAGGACATCTGGTATCCCAAGGCCTGCGCGATCTCGCACGAGATCTGCCACTCGTGCTTGCCGGTCATCGGGGCCATCCCCGGCCGGACCCGGTTGATCCGCCGTTCGGCGTTGGTGAAGGTGCCGTCCTTCTCCAGGAACGACGTGCCGGGCAGGAACACGTGGGCCAGCTTCGCCGTCTCGTTGAGGAAGAGGTCCTGCACCACGAGGAGGTCCAAGGACCTCAACGCCGCGTGGACGTGGCTGGTGTTCGGGTCGGACTGCGCGATGTCCTCGCCCTGGACGTAGAGCCCGCGGAAGGATCCGTCGAGGGCGGAATCGAACATGTTCGGGATCCGCAGACCAGGCTCGGAGACCACCGGTCGCTGCCACAGCTCCTCGAACACTTCGCGCACGGCGTCGTCGGAAACATGCCGGTATCCGGGCAGCTCGTGCGGGAATGAACCCATGTCGCAGGAGCCCTGCACGTTGTTCTGCCCGCGCAGCGGGTTCACGCCGACGCCTTCCCGGCCGATGTTGCCGGTGGCCATGGCCAGGTTCGCCATGCCCATCACCATGGTCGATCCCTGGCTGTGCTCGGTGACGCCCAGCCCGTAGTAGATCGCCGCGTTGTCCGCCTCGGCGTACAGCAGGGCCGCGGCGCGCACGTCATCGGCAGGTATGCCGGTGATCTCCTCGGTCGCCTCCGGACTGTTCTCCGGCCGGGCGATGAACTCCGCCCACTCGTCGAAGCCCTCGCAGCGCGCATCCACGAACGCGCGGTCGACGAGGCCCTCGGTGACCACGACATGGGCCAGCGCGTTGACCACGGCGACGTTGGTGCCGGGCGTGACGGGAAGGTGGTGCTCCGCCTCGATGTGCGGGGAGCGGACCAGGTCGATGCGGCGCGGGTCGATGACCACCAGCTTGGCGCCCTCGCGCAGCCGTCGCTTCATCCGCGAGGCGAACACCGGGTGGCCGTCGGTGGGGTTCGCGCCGATCACCACGATCACGTCCGCCTTGGCCACCGAACGGAAGTCCTGGGTTCCAGCGGACTCGCCGAACGTCTGCTTCAGCCCGTATCCGGTGGGGGAGTGGCACACCCGCGCGCAGGTGTCGACGTTGTTGTTGCCGAACGCCGCGCGCACCATCTTCTGCACGACGTAGACCTCTTCGTTGGTGCAGCGCGAGGAGGTGATGCCGCCGATCGCGCCCGTGCCGTAGCGCGACTGGATGCCGCGCATTTTCTCGGCGATGTAGGTGATCGCGGTGTCCCAGTCGACCTCGCGCCACTCATCGGTGATCTTCTCGCGGATCATGGGGCTCAGCACCCGGTCGGGGTGAGTCGCGTAACCGAAGGCGAACCGGCCCTTGACGCAGGCATGGCCTTCGTTGGCACCGCCGTCCTTGTCCGGCACCATCCGGACCAGCTCGTCGCCGCGCAGCTCCGCCTTGAACGAGCACCCCACGCCGCAGTACGCGCAGGTGGTCTTCACCGTGCGGGTCGGCATCCCCAACTGCACCACGGACTTCTCCTGCAGCGTCGACGTCGGGCAGGCTTGCACGCACGCGCCGCAGGACACGCATTCGGAGTCCGCGAACGACTCACCAGCGCCAGCGGACACCTTGGACTCGAAACCGCGTCCTTCGATGGTGAGCGCGAACGTTCCCTGGGTCTCGCCGCAGGCGCGCACGCACCGGGAGCAGGCGATGCACTTCGAGGGATCGAAATCGAAGTACGGGTTGCTGTGGTCGGTTTCGAGATCCAGGTGGTTCGCGCCCTCATAGCCGTAGCGAACCTGCCGCAGTCCAACCACACCCGCCATGTCCTGCAGCTCGCAGTCACCGTTGGCCGGGCAGGTCAGGCAGTCCAGCGGGTGGTCGGAGATGTAGAGCTCCATCACGCCCTGACGCAGCTTCGCCAGCTTCGCGCTCTGGGTGCGCACCTGCA
Organism: Saccharopolyspora sp. NPDC002376; assembly: GCF_053593195.1. Classification (NCBI taxonomy): domain Bacteria; kingdom Bacillati; phylum Actinomycetota; class Actinomycetes; order Pseudonocardiales; family Pseudonocardiaceae; genus Saccharopolyspora; species Saccharopolyspora sp. NPDC002376. The sequence continues at coordinate 15,023 of NZ_JBSFBZ010000058.1, read as the reverse complement.
TTCCGCCGGCCACCGGCGTGGTGCACGAGGCCGGTGTACCCCGGCGCCCGTCGATCTCCACCAGGCACAACCGGCAGGAGCCGAACGCGTCGAGGCTGTCGGTCGCGCACAGCTTCGGGATGTCGACGCCTGCCTGCGCGGCGGCGCGCAGCACCGACGTCCCCTCCGCCACGGTCACCGGTATCCCGTCGACTTCCACCGTCACCGCGGGGGCACCGTCCGGTGGCGCGGGGGTGCCGAGATCAGGTTCCTTGAACAGCGTCATCGCGCGTCCTCCTGGTACTCCTCGCGTCGAGCGGTGAAGTCCTCGGGGAAGTGCAGCAGCGCGCTCTTGACGGGATTGGGAGTCAGCCCACCCATCGCGCACAGCGACCCATCGGTCATCAGCTCGCAGAGGTCGTTCAGCAGCGCGAGGTTCGCGTCGGGATCCTCGCCGCCGACGATCTTGTCGATGACCTCGACCCCGCGCACCGACCCGACCCGGCAGGGAGTGCACTTGCCGCAGGACTCCTCGGCGCAGAACTCCATGGCGAACCGCGCCATCGCGGCCATGTCGACGGTGTCGTCGAAGACCACGAGGCCGCCGTGCCCCAACATGGCATCGGCAGCGGCGAACGCTTCGTAGTCGGTCGGCAGGTCGAGCTGCGTGCCGGGGATGTAGGAGCCCAGTGGTCCGCCGACCTGCACGGCGCGCACGGGTCTGCCCGAACGGGTCCCGCCGCCGTGTTCGTTGACCAGCTCGGCCAGCGAGATGCCGAAAGCGGTCTCGAAGACCCCTCCCCGGGCGATGTTGCCGGCCAGCTGGAACACCTGGGTGCCGCGCGAGCGCTCGATGCCCAGTTCGGCGTACGCGGTGCCGCCGTCGGCCATGATCGCTGGCACGCTGGCCAGGGTCAACACGTTGTTCACCGCAGTGGGCTTGCCGAAGAGCCCGGTGATGGCGGGGATCGGCGGCTTGGCGCGCACCATGCCGCGCCTGCCCTCCAGACTCTCCAGCATCGAGGTCTCTTCGCCGCAGACGTAGGCGCCACCACCGACCCGGAGGTGAACGTCGAAGCTGAACCCGGAGCCCAGAACGTTCGTGCCGAGCCAGCTCTCGGTTCGGGCGGTCTCGATCGCCTCCCGGAGCACAGCCGCCGCGTCCGGGTACTCCGACCGCAGGTAGACGTAGCCCTCCTGCGCTCCGACGGCGTAGGCCGCGATCGCCATGCCTTCGAGGAGGCAGAACGGATCACCCTCCAGCACGATCCGGTCGGCGAAGGTGCCGCTGTCGCCCTCGTCGGCGTTGCAGCAGACGAACTTCAGCTCGCCTGCGGTCTCCGCGACGGTCTTCCACTTGATGCCTGCGGGAAATCCGGCGCCGCCGCGGCCGCGCAAGCCCGACTCCGTCACCTCGGCGATCACGTCGGCCGGAGCGAGCTCGAGTGCCCGTCGCAGACCCGCGAGGCCACCGTGCCGGACGTAGTCGTCGGGGCACAGCGGATCGGTGACCCCAACGCGGGCCAGACACAGCCGTTGCTGGTCGCGCATCCAGGGCAGTTCCTCGACCAGCCCGACGCAACGGTCGTCGTCGGCTCCCTCGAGCATTCCGGCCGCTACGAGCTCGCCGACGTCCTCGGCGCGGACCGGCCCGTAGCCGACCCGTCCGCGTTCGGTTGCGACTTCGACCAGTGGTTCCAGCCAGAGCATGCCACGGGTACCGGTGCGCACGAGCCTGATCTGATGGCCGGCGGCCGCGGCCTCGTGCTCGAGGGCAGCTGCCACGACGTCGGCGCCGACCGATGTGGCCGCCGAGTCACGGGGCACGTAGACGGTGATCACGAGACTTCCCTCCGCACGACGTCGAGCACGCGATCAGGGGTGAGCCGTCCGTGCAGTCGGCCGTTGACTTGCGCGGCCGGACCGAGGGCGCAGTTGCCCAGGCAGAAGACCTGGTCGAGCGTCACCGAGCCGTCGGGCGTTGTCTCGCCCGTCTTGATGCCGAGGGCGGTCTCCAGTCGCGCCGCCAGGTCCTCGGCACCCACCGACTTGCACGCCTCTGCTCGGCAGATTCGCAGCACCACCCGGCCTGGCGGCTCCGAACGGAAGTCCCGGTAGAAGGTGACAACGCCGTGCACATCGGCTCGGGACAGGTTCATCTCGGCCGCCACCAGCGGCACCGCATCCGGATCGAGCCACCCCAGGCGGTCCTGGATCTCCTGCAGGACCACCAGCAGCGGACCTCGCTCGTGCCGATGAGCGTCCACAATGGATCGCACCATTTCCGGCAGATTCACTGCTGCTCGACTCATGAGCCGCTCCACGTGTGCTCGTAGTGCGTTGGTTCAGGCGGTCACTGGTGAACATGACACATCGTCGTGTTCATGTTCTTCCACCTTCCCGATATTCAGCTGGCTGCCGAGGTGGATCGCTCTCTGCACGGGTAGTGACCCTAGAATTTAGTTGGGTACGCGGTGCGAGTCAAAGTTCTTTCTTGAATATAGCGATCATCCACGTTTATGAACCCCGAACAACCGGTGCCGGCGTAGTTTCGTCGGGAAGGTGGGCACTGCGCCGAGTCGACGCGGAGTCACGCGTGTAATCCCCCGCCACGAGACGTGGCAGTGGCAGATGATTCGGATTCGCGGTGCCCTCACGTGAGAAGACCTCCGGGCGGGTCGTTCGAGCGTCGTGCGCTCGGAACTCGCCCGGAGGTCTCCCGGTTTCACACCACCACGTCGTCGACAACGGGCGTGGCAATCACTTTCCCGATCCGCCCGCCCGATCAGTCCGGCAGGGCGAAGACGATCAGCGCATCTCCGTGTCCTGCGCCGAGCATGCCGGGGATGATGCCCTCGAGCCAGCCACCCCAGCCGACCGGCACGGCGATGTATTGCTTGCCGTCGACGCTGTAGGTCATGCAGCTGCCGTGGTGGCCGCTACCGCACTGGAACTTCCACAGCTCCTCGCCGGTGTTGGCATCGAGCGCGATGAACTCGCCCGACGGGGTGCCGGTGAACACCAGATCCCCTGCGGTGGCGAGCACCGACGCGGCCATCGGATGCTGGTTTCGCCAGCGCCACTTCTCCTCACCGTGGGAGTCGAACGCGCTGACCGACCCGGCCATGTTGTCGATGTCCACCTGCACGGCGGCACCCCAGTACGGCATGCCTTCCTTGAACTCGCGACGACGCCGGGTTGCGGTGGCGCCCACGTCGGCGACCGGCACGTAGAACATGTCGGTGCGCGGGCTGTACGCCGCGTGCGTCCATTCCTTCGCGCCCGCAGGGCCGGGGTAGAAGTGGACCGGCTCGCCCTCCTTGTCCGGGTACTTCCGGGGCGTCACCTTGCCGTCGCGGGTGATGGTGCCCCAGTCGATCCGGTCGACGAAGGGAGTGACGTGCTGCAGTTCGCCGTTGGTGCGGTCCAGCACGAAGAAGTAGCCGTTCTTGTCGAAGTGACCAAGAAGCTTCTTCCCGTCCCGCTCGAACAGGATCATCTCCATCGTGGAGTCGTAGTCCCAGAGGTCGTGCGGCGTGAACTGGTAGTGCCAGACGATCTGACCGGAATCCACGTCCACCGCGACGACGCTGTCGGTGTAGAGGTTGTCGCCTTCGCGGACCGCGCCGTCGAAGTCGGGCGCCGGGTTGCCGGTGCCCGCGTAGTACAGGTTCGTCTCCGGGTCGTAGGTCCCGGTGACCCAGTGGTTCGCGCCGCCCCGCGCCCAGGCTTCACCGTCGGCGGGCCAAGTTTCGGAGCCCGGCTCGCCAGGCTTGGGCACGGTGTAGCAGCGCCAGCGGTGCTCACCGGTCTCCAAATCCCAGCAGTCGATGTGGCCGCGCACGCCGAACTCGCCGCCGGCGCTGCCGGTGATGAGCGTGTCCTTGATGACCAGCGGGGCGAGCGAGGCGCTCTCGCCTGCACGCACGTCTCCGATGGTCTTCTCCCAGACCTTCTTGCCGTTGGTGGCGTCCAGCGCCAGCAGGTGGGCGTTGGGGGTCACGAAGTAGACCTTGCCGTTGGCCACCGCGCAGCCGCGGTTGACGTTTCCGCAGCAGAGCGAGACGTCGAACGGCACCGCGTGCTTGTAGCGCCAGAGCTGCTCGCCGGTCTTCGCGTCCAGAGCCCAGAACCAGCCGTCCCAGCCGGTGACGTACATGACGCCGTCCACGACCAGGGGGCACGCCTCGAACGCGTAGGTTGAAGCACCCGCGATCTGGCCGGCGGCGCCTGCTTGGAAGATCCAGGCCGGCCCGATGCGCTTGACGTTCTCCGTGTTGATCTGATCCAGCAGGCTGTACCGCTTGCCGTCGTAGTCGCCGTAGTAGGTGATCCAGTTGTGCGACTCCGAACGCGCGTTGAGCAGGCGTTCGTGGTCGAGGTTGTGCGCCACTGCGGGTGCCGTGCCGGAGACGGTGCTCAGCGCGCCGTGGTCGATGGCCTCACCGGCGTCCACGTATTCGACAGTCATCGGTTCGTTCCTTCCTACGGGCGCGGCTGGTCGGGACGGTCGAGACGGGCCTCTGGCGGCACCTCTCCGAGCACGACGATGGCGGCGGTCAGGCCGCGGCCCTCGTCGTTGCCGCCCGGCGAGCTGTACCAGTAGTAGCCAGGGCCATCCAGGTTGAGCTTCGCCCGGCCCTTCGAGTGGTTCAGCAGCCAGAGGAACTTCTTGTCACCGTTGCTCGGCAGCAGGCAGGCGTGCGTGTTCTTGTCGTCGTTGATGACCGTCAGTTCGACATCGCCACCGTGCGGCAGGACCAAGATCGCGGGATCCCACGCGATCTCGTCCTCCTTGATCCGGATCGTCGCCTCCATCGTGCCGTCGGCTCGCTCCGTGGCCCTGGCGATCGTCCCGGTCCCGAGCACGCGACCGATCGCTCCCTTGTTCTGCACGTCCAAACCGAGCTCGTTCAGCAAGTCAGCGTGTTCTTGGGCTGTCGTCATCGGACTCCACCTCCTCATTTTGAATCCATATCTGGATTGCTCAACAAGCGGGCGCACCGCACGAACGGGTAGCCCGTCAAACCCTCTGCTGGACATTTCGTGGCGAAAGTGTCGGATGAACTTCGAATGCGCTAATCAGCTGGTGTCCCGGTCTGCTGTCGAGGAGATCGCATGACCTGATTGCCAATTGGCCGAGTAATGATTAATCGTCGGCGACGAAACTGAACTCTACGCACACCGCGGTCGCTTCGAAAGGGGGGACCGCCGGTCCGGTCGGCTGTACCGTTCGCACGGTGCGACCTACCGCTCGGACTGGACAGCCACTGCCACGAACTGTCCGAAAGACCGGGTGGCACGACAACATTCGTCGACCATCCGCCGCGGAGTCGCGGTGGGTGGTCCGCCAGGATGGTCAAGACAGGTCGAACCGATCGAGGTTCATGACCTTGTTCCACACGGAGACGAAGTCGCGCACGAACTTCGTCCCGGCGTCATCGCCGGCGTAGACCTCCGCCAACGCACGCAGCTCGGAGTTCGACCCGAAGACGAGATCGACACGGCCGGCCGTCCACTTGACCTCACCGCTTCGCCGGTCACGGCCCTCGAAGGACTCCGCGACCCCGTTGTTCCGCGATGTCGCCACCCATTCGGTGTCCACATCAAGCAAGTTGACGAAGAAGTCATTGGTCAGCACCCCCGGCGTCGTGGTGAACACGCCCAGCGGAGACTGCCCGTGGTTGGCGCCCAGGACGCGCAGCCCGCCGACGAGTACGGTCATCTCGGGGGCGCTCAAGGTCAGCTGGTTGGCACGCTCGACGAGCAGGTACTCCGCCCGCAGCCAGTTGCCCGTCCCGACGTAGTTGCGGAACCCGTCCGCGGCCGGTTCGAGCGTGGCGAACCACTCCACGTCGGTCCATTCCTGCGTGGCGTCCGTGCGTCCCGGAGTGAAAGGCACCTGGATGTCGTGCCCGGCCCTGCCAGCGGCGTGCTCCACCGCAGCACATCCGCCGAGCACGATGAGATCAGCCATCGAGATCCGCTTGTTCGTGCGCTGCTCGGCGTTGAACTGCTCCTGGATTCCTTCGAGGGTGCGCAACGCAGTCGCCACGGTTTCCGGACCATTGGCGTCCCAAGTGCTCTGAGGCTCGAGCCGGATGCGAGCTCCATTCGCCCCGCCCCGCTTGTCGCTGTTGCGGAACGTCGAGGCCGATGCCCAAGCGGTGAACACCAGCTGGGACACCGGCAGTCCCGAGGCGAGTATCCGGCTCTTGAGCTCGGCGATGTCGTCACCGTCGACGAGCTCGTGGTCCACTGTGGGCACCGGGTCCTGCCAGATCAGCCGTTCGGCGGGGACCAGCGGCCCCAGGTATCGCCGGCTCGGGCCCATGTCGATGTGCGTGAGCTTGAACCAGGCGCGGGCGAAGGCGTCCGCCAGCTGGTCCGGGTTCGCGAGGAAGCGTCGGGCGATGGATTCGTAGACCGGATCCTCCTGCAACGCGAGGTCCGTCGTGAGCATCGTCGGGTGGTGGGTCTTCGACGGGTCGTGGGGATCCGGCACGGTGCCTCGCCCTTCGCCGTCGTTGGGAATCCACTGCCACAACCCGGCGGGGCTGAGCTCGACGTCCCACTTGTAGGCGAACAGGGTCTCGAGGAACCTGTTGTCCCACGTGGTGGGGGTGGACGTCCAGATTCCTTCGAGCCCGCTGGAGATCGTGTCGGGGCCCTTGCCGGAGCCGTAGCTGTTCCGCCAGCCCAATCCCCGGTCCTGCATGGGGGCGCTTTCGGGCTCGGCGCCGAGGTGGTGGTTCGGGTTGGCCGCGCCATGCGTCTTGCCGAACGTGTGCCCACCCGCGATCAGCGCGACGGTCTCCTCGTCGTTCATCCCCATGCGCTGGAAGGAGATCCGGATGGCACGAGCCGCCGTCCTGGGGTCCGGCAGGGTGCCCGGGCCCTGCGGGTCGACGTAGATGAGGCCCATCTCGTCGGCGGCCAGTGGTTCCTGGAGGTCCCGGATACCGGTGTGGCGATCGTCGCCGAGCCAGGTGCGCTCCGGGCCCCAGTAGACGTCCTCATCGGACTCCCAGACGTCCTCCCGGCCTCCGGCGAAGCCGAAGGTCTTGAAACCCATCGTCTCCAACGCGCGATTGCCCGCGAACACCATCAGGTCGGCCCAGGAGATCTTGCGGCCGTACTTCTGCTTCACCGGCCACAACAACCGGCGTGCTTTGTCCAAGTTGCGGTTGTCCGGCCAGCTGTTGGTCGGCGCGAAGCGCTGCATCCCCCCGCTCGCACCGCCACGACCGTCGCCGATGCGGTACGTGCCCGCGCAGTGCCATGCCATCCGGAGCACGAGCGGTCCGTAGTGGCCGAAGTCGGCGGGCCACCAGTCTTGCGAGGTCGTCAGAAGCACGTCGACGTCGTGTGCCAGGGCGTCCAGATCGAGGCTCTGGAATTCGGCGGCGTAGTCGAATTCCTCGCCCATGGGGTCGGCCTCGGGCTGATTCTTGGCCAGCATCTTCAGGTTGAGCCGGTTGGGCCACCAGTCGTGACTGCTCCCACCAGCGGTCGGGTGATTGCGACTGGTGGGAGCACGACGCGTGCCCACGCTCTGGTCGTAGGTCTTGGTGATGGCGACGGCGTCGGGGTTCTCCGGCATGGAAACTCCTTCCGGGGCCTTAGTGCCTGTTTTCGAACTCGTTCTGCGTGGCGGTGCCGGTGGCGGGTTCTCAGCGTCCGCCTGGACTCCGGGTGCCCAACTTGATGTATGCCAATACACGGCAGTTGGGTCGTCCTCGCCAGGCGAACGCTGAGAACCCGCGGCGGTGCAAGCGCCGAGAGTGGGCTAAACGCCTCCGGCGTTTCAAAGACCAAGAACCAGGATCGAAAACAGGCTCTCAGGGGCCGTCAGATGTCCAGTGCCCGGCGCACGGCTGGCGCATTTCGCCGGGAAACCGGCACCATCGGGTTCGCCTGGTCATCCATGACCAGGAACAACTCGCCTTTGAATCGACGCTCGACCTCGCGGACGCGGCTGAGGTTGACCACGTACCGGCGGTGCACCCGCAGGAAACCGGCATCGCCCTGCTCGCTTTCGAGCTTGTCGAGGCCCGCCGAGGCAGCTCGCAACCGCCCCTGATCAGTGGACAGCCACACGTCGTTGCCGTCCGACTCGGCGAACGCGACCTCCTGCTGCCGCAGCAACACCATTCGGTTGCCGCGCATCGCGACGATGCGGTGTGGCCGCCCTCCAGGACGAGCTCTGGCTTCCACCCGAGGCATCTGCTCCCCTTCGGAAACACCGAATGAGATCAGGTTGCCGACCAGATGTCCGGCCAGGAAAACGGGCCGGATGCTGATCAGTTCCGGTTCGTCTGCGAGATGGGTGAAGATCTGCGTCGAACCGGCCCAGTCGGGATTGCGAGCGGACTGCTTGGCGGCGAACCGGGCGACCCAGATGAACTCCGGCAGCCCCGGGTTCCAGCGCACCGCGGGGTCGGGCGCCGGCGTGCAGCTCGGGACGCCGAGGAGCACGCTCGCCGTTTCGTCAGCGATCACCACCTTGCCCGCAGGATCTACGGCGGCGAGCGCTGCGCTCGAGCGTGACCTGGCGTGGTTGTAGGCCGCGACCAGCTCGGCGCCGCCATCCTGGGCACGCCGTCGCAATATGCGCTGGGTCTTGGTGGCAGCGTTGCTCAGCCAGGCGCCGGCGGGAGAGGGGAGTTCGCCGCGCCAACACGAGATGTTGAGCACCGCGATCGGTTCCCTGGTCACCACGTCCCGCACAGCCACGCCCGCGCAGGTCCAGTCGTGGAAGGCCTGGCACCAGTGCTCGGCACCCCGGATCATCACCGGTGCGTGCGTTTCGAGCGCTGTGCCCATGCCATTCGTTCCGGAGGCGCTCTCCGACCAGCAGAACCACGGTGCCAGGTTCGCCTTGGCGGCGAGGGAACGCGTGGCCTGGTCTCCCCATTGGGACAAGACCCGGCCGGTGGCATCGGTAATGGTCACGACGCCACCGTGGTTGCTCACTTCGCGCGCTACCGAGGCCGCGCGGAAACCGAGTTCGGCGAACACGACGTCGTGTTCGAGCCCGTGGCCGACTTCCGCGACGGCCACCGGGGCTTCGGTGAGGTTCGGGTCGACCCGGTACTGGTCCCGGCACCGATGCCAGGACACTGCCACCTCGGGCCGCACGCCGCGGATGTCGTCCTCGCCCTGCACGAATCGTTCCCATGCCCCGTACACCGCTGCCTTGCCCGGGCTGCGGGAGGTCGGGTCCAGCTGGTGCACATCTGCCATGTGAGACCGCCTTTGGTCCGTCACCAACCCGAACGGCACGAGCCGTCCCTGCCGGCCACCCGCTCATGCCGCTTGCCATACCGGCCCGGCCAGCGTCGCTGGTCGGGCTTCGAGCACCGGAGTTCGCGCTTCGCTGCACGACGCGTGGCTGCGCAGCCTCACCCGGATCGAGGATCGAACCAACCGGGAACCGAGGGACCTCCGCATATGTGGATTTCCTGCTGTGAATTCGGAAGCTAGGCCGTTCCTCGATCTGGCGGCAACCAGGTTGGGACGAGTGCGGGCGAACGGCCCACGAGCGGCAGCAATTCGACGACCAGCGGTAGCCGCCCGCCCATCAACGGGTAACACGCCGACGATCACGGACCGAGTACCTGGACCACCTCGCGCAGGGCATCCTCGCCACCCTGCTCGGCGCGCCAACGCCCGGGGAGCGACCGTGAGCGACGCGGGGTCTGAAGTTCCGCTACCAGCGCCGATACGCAAAATTGTCGAACGCGTTCCCGTTCGTCCGGTGATAGCCGAATGAGGTCTGCTGCTAGGGCTTTTGCGGCATGGAGCGAATCGCGGTCGGGCCTGCGGCAGGCGAAGCGGAGGCGGTCGCGCGGGGAAGACATGCCTTGAGTTGCTGTTTTCGAAAAGCTACCTTGTGACCGCTGTCACCGTCGCCGTTCGAGTTTGTCTCTCGCAAACGACAAGGAGGTCGTGATGACGGGGAGAGTGCCACCGCTGGAGATCGTATCGAGCGGGCACGGCGGCCAGGGCCACGTGGGGGGCGACTCTCCGTTAACAACGGTCACCGCGAGGACGGTTGCTCGTGCATGGGAGAGCTTCGCCGCCGGCGAAGATGTCGTGCAAGGTGTTCGACCGGAGATCTTGGCTTCGTGGTACCGATGTCGGGATCAGTATGAAGTCGATCCGACGCTGCACATCGCGCCTGGGGCACCGGACGACAACGACCACCTGCTCGACAACGACGTGATCTACGCCCAGCTCGGCGGTCTCGGGGCGTTGGCAGGTCGGGACGTGGAGCTGGACGGCGGTGTCGTCGCCGTGACGGACGGTACCGGGCGCATCCTCGGATCCTGGGGCGACCCCGGTGCGCGGAAGCGGGCTGAACTGAGCAATCTGGCTCCGTGGTCGTCCTGGTCGGAGCAGTGCACAGGCACGAACGGGATTGGGACGTCGTTCGAACTGCGGGGCCCGGTGACCGTGACCGGACCGGAGCATTGGTGCGAAGGCTTCCAGCAATGGGCCTGCGCGGGGATTTCCATCCGCGACGTGGTCACCGGCTTGCCGATCGCAGCGATCAACATCTCGCGGTGGAGGGCACCGCTGTCCAAGCACGTGCCAACGTGGCTGAGCAACGCCGCCGCGGGCATCGAAGAGGAGATCCGTCGCCGCGCCTTCGTGGAGGCCAAGAGCGTGGTCGCCGCGTTCAAGCAGGAGTGTGCCCAGACGAGCGGCCCGTTCATGGCCGTGGACCGCGGCGCGCATGTGATCGCTGCGAGCTGCGCAGCTGTTTCGTTGCTCAAGCTGGAAGACGACCACCCCATCGCCACTGGTGTGGTCGAATTGGCGAAACGCTGGAAACCCGATATCCCGGAGCTTTCTGACGTCGTGCGGTGGGCGATGTGCCGGGCACTGCGACGTCCGCGGTGGCGCGGCTATGCTCGGCTGGCGGTGTGCTCGGGGGAAGATGCCATTCCGATGACCCTGCGGCCCGTCGTCGCCGCCAACCACGTGGTGGGCATATTCTGCGTATTCGGGTTGGAAGAGGGCGAGCCCTACCAGAAGTATTCGGAATCGGTGGCTGTTTCGCTGCCGCCGCGCGTGATCGGAGTCCGCGACGAACGGCTGGTGCTGCTTTCTCCGTCGGAGATCCGCTATGCCCAAGCCGATCGGAACATCGTGTGGTTGAGCACGGACCGGGGAAGGATCCAAGCCGCCACCCGTGGCCTGGACAACGTCGAGGAATCACTGGCACCCCACGGATTTCGTCGAGTGCATCGTCGATTCCTGGTCAACCTTCGCCGGGTGGTCGAGTTGGAGCGGGGTATCAAGGGCGAGCTGGTTCTGATCACGGATCCCCGTGTCCGTGAGCTCGTTCCCGTTTCGCGGCGCCATGCTCCGGAGATCCGTCGATTGCTCGGTGTGTGAGGCTGTCCGTGACCGCGGGAATTCGCCCAGGTACCTCCTGACTGCCGCCCAGATCGTTCGCGCGCAATGCAGGGTTGGTGTGGCCGGGGCGCGGTGCTTGAGCCGCACCACGGCTGACTGGGTCTCGGGTGCCGAGGCGTTGATGGATGAAACCTGCTCGCGAGCCTGCGCATCGACGCTGAACCGCACGGACGTGTTATCGCTTTGTTGGATACTCGCTGGTCGTGACGCATGGCGGAAGGTTCATGCCGTACGCCGGAGCCGGCACCGCCTCAGTGCCCGGAAGTGGCCGTTCGTGGCGGTCCGGCCGCCGTTCATCAGCGATCCGGTACCGGTGGTTCATGATCGGTTGTCACGGTCCGGCAGGTCGAAGAAGCTTTGAAATGCAACACGGAGTTCAGGGCGATGACACGCGATGTTCGCCCGTACCGGAACTGCGACAGGTGACGGTAGCTGTTGTTGTCCGACCGTCGGCAGCGGTCGAATTCGAGGGAGGACATCTTGCTGTGCTTCTTCATTGTCTAGGAGTTGCCGCAGGCGGTGGTTATCCGCAGTGGAACTGCGCTTGTTCCGGATGCCGCAAGGCTCGTAGAAACCCGGAAATCGCTTCGATGCACGCGGGTATCGCAGTCTCCGGAGACGGCGAGCGGTGGTTCTTGCTGAACGCGACCCCGGATGTTCATCACCAGATAGCGGCGGATCGCTGTTTGCATCCGGGCCCGGGAGTCCGGACGACGCCGATTGCCGGTGTGCTGCTGACGGACGCGGAGTTCGACCACACGATCGGCCTGCTGATGCTGCGTGAGGAATCGTCGCTGACGGTGTACGGAACGGACCCCGTGCTGGAGACGCTCGCTCTGCGGTTTCCCGTTCGGGAGTTGCTGAGCGATTACGCAAACCTGTCGTGGAACCCGATCGAAATCGGCAAACCCCTGGACCTGGACGATCGGTTGTGCGTGACCGCTTTCCTGACCGGGAGCAAGGCCCCTCGCTACCTGGGGCGCTCGCAGCTTCGAACCGAGTCGGAGGAGTGGGAGTTGGGCTTTCACTTGCAGGACAAGGTGACTGGCGGAACCGCGGTGTACGCGCCGGCTCTGCCCCAGTGGGACGAGGAGTTTGCCGAGCAGGTGGCGTCGGCCGATTGCGTCTTCTTGGACGGCACGTTCTGGACGGACGACGAGATGTCTTGCCAGGGTGCGGGAAGTCGTTCCGGCCGCTCCATGGGGCACATGCCCGTCAGCGGTGCGGATGGTTCTGCCCGCGCGCTAGCTGCACTTCCTGCCAAGCGCAAGATCTACACGCACATCAACAACACCAACCCGATTCTCGACGAAGGCTCCGAGGAGCGGCGTTGGTTGGCGGACTTGGGCATCGAGGTGGGCCGGGCCGGCCTGGAGGTGGAGCTGTGAAAGCTTGGTCTGCTGAGGAGTTCGAAGGGCGGCTGCGGTCGATCGGAGAACAGCGGTACCACCATTTGCACCCGTTCAACGAGCGGATGCACGCGGGCTTGCTCACCGAGGAGGAGTTCCGCGGGTGGGTGCGAAATCGCTTCTACTACCAGGTGAACCTGCCGGTGAAGGACGCGTTCGTGCTGACCAAGCTCCCCGGCCGGGACGACCGGCGCCAGTGGATTCAGCGCATCATCGATCACGACGGCCGAACCGGCGACGAAGGCGGGATCGAGAAGTGGGTCCGCCTCGGCGAAGCTGTCGGCTTGACCCGCCAAGAGCTCTTCGACAGCGGTTCGGTGCTGCCAGGAGTGCGGTTCGCGGTGGACGCTTACGTGGACTTCTGCCGTCAGAAGCCGTGGCTGGAGGCCGTGGCGTCGGCCTTGACAGAGTTGTTCGCCCCAGCTCTGCTCAGCCGGCGGATTGCCGACGTCCAGCACCACTACCCGTGGATCGCCGCAGATGGCTTGGAGTACTTCCGGGCTCGACTCACCCAGCAGCCCAAGGACATCGCGCACCTGCTCGACCTGGTGATCAATCATGCAACTTCCAGGGAGCAGCAGGACGCGTGCGTACGAGCGCTGGAGTTCAAGTGCGATGTCCTCTGGAGCCTGCTGGACGCCGTGCAACTCGCTTACAGCAAGAGTTCATGATGCACGAACCTGATCTGACGGCCACGCCTCGGCTGGTGACCAAGGCGATGCTCAAGCACGACAGCGTCCGCGAGGCCGAGTTGCTCCTGCTGCCGGAAAGAGTCGTGCGGCTGAATGCGTCCGGGGCAGCGATCTTGCGGCTGTGCGATGGCAGCCGGACTGTGCAGCAGGTGGTGTCCCAGTTGGAGCACGATTTCGAGGCCACTGGTCTCGCGAACGACGTGATGGCGTTCCTCCAGGATGCATGCGGCCAGGGTTGGGTGGTGGTCACATGAACGGTGTGCCGCAGCCGTACGGCCTGCTGGCCGAGGTCACCCACCGATGTCCGTTGCACTGCGTCTACTGCTCGAACCCGATGGCGCTGCTCGACCGGCAGGACGAGCTCAGCACCGAGGACTGGCTGCGGGTGATACGCGAGGCGGCCGGGCTGGGTGTGGTGCAGGTCCATTTCTCGGGCGGTGAACCCCTCGTCCGCGGCGATCTGGAAATGCTCCTCGCCGAGGCGCGCCGTTGTGATCTGTACACCAACCTGATCACCAGTGGCCTGGGGCTCACCGAGAACCGTGCGAGATCGCTTGTGTCGGCGGGTCTCAACAGCGCCCAGTTGAGCATTCAGGGCGACGCTGCCGAGTCGACGGATCTGGTCGCAGCGAGCAAGCGATTCGACAAGAAGCAGGACGCTGCACGCATCATCCGCGAAGCCGGGCTGCCGTTGAACATGAATGTGGTCCTGCACCGGCTGAACCTGGATCGCCTCGATTCGATCATTGACGTCTGTGCGTCGTGGGGAGCCGAGCGGCTGGAGCTCGCCAACACCCAGTACTACGGCTGGGCGCTTCGCAACCGCGATCTGCTGCTCCCGAGCAAGGCGCAGTTGGAGAAGGCCGAAGGCGTCTACGAACGCCGGAAGGCCGAGCTGGCGGAGCGGATGGAACTCCTCTGGATCCTCCCGGACTACTACGAGCGCTACCCGAAGCCGTGCATGGGTGGATGGGCGCAGACAGCACTGACCGTTGCCCCGGACGGCATGGCGTACCCGTGTCCGGTAGCCGCGGACATGACCACGATGGGCTTCCCCTCGGTTCATGACCACGACCTCGAGGAGATCTGGTTGAAGTCGGATGCCTTCCAGGCATTCCGGGGAACGGAATGGATGGCTGATCCGTGCCGCAGCTGTCCTCGTAAGGAGATCGACTTCGGTGGATGCCGGTGCCAAGCCTTCGCCTTGACCGGCGATCCGGGACGCACCGACCCGGTCTGCACCCACTCGCCCGACCATCACCTGGTGCAGGACGCGCTCGTTCGTGCCAACCAGGACGATGTCGCAGCCGGCGAAACAGCCCGAGCGGACCTGGTTTACCGTCGCCCACCCGCGCCGACGCGGAGACGATGACCGATCGTCAGCCGGCGGCGCCCACTCGTGCGGAGTTGGACTCCACTAGTACTGCAACGGCAGTTCGATTGGTTCGTTGTGGATCATGGTTGTTGTGGTGGTTGATGTTGCTGTTGGGGAGTTGGATGGGTTGTGTGCGCGGAT
>NZ_JBSFBZ010000057.1:0-51100 GCF_053593195.1 Saccharopolyspora sp. NPDC002376 | reverse complement strand
CCACCAAGCCCGCGCCCGCTGGTTCCACCACCGCACCCGACTCCGCCGCCGGATCCAACTCACATGACACCATCAAAGTGCGGCTGCCCTACTAGAGACCTCCTTTTGAGCCGTTCACCTGTACGGACGAGGTTGGAGATTCACCAGTCCGATGCCTCAAGCCCCCAGCAGTTCTTCAGCATCACCGAGCTTCGCTTGGAAAGCCCAATCACCTACACCATGTTCACAACCCACCACAGTGCCGTGACAGCGCCATAACGATGCGGCCTCAGACCCCAGCACTAGGCATGCTGCCGCAGTGCGCCCTCAATCCCTTGGCGCATCAGGCTGCCCCAACCCGAAGTGCTCTATGCGGCGGGACTGCATCAAGGACCGCACCTGCCGCCTCGACCAGCCGTCCGTAGTCGAATTGCCACTGTCGGTCATCTCGCTCCGGCACTGCCGACCGTTCCTCTCCGCATCCGCTCGAATACTGGGAATTAAATTCCCATTCACTGGGAGAATCAACTGGGCAGCCGCACACCGCCGACGTACTGTGCCCGCCGTGACCAGCCCGGAAACGAACCGGAAAGCCGGTAGACGAGCAGCGCAGATCCTGGCGGTGTTCGCCGAACAGGAGAGCGCGACGGCGGAGGAGATCTCCGCCGGCACCGGCATTCCATCGAGCGCCGTGTACCGGCACCTGACGGCGTTCGTCGAAATCGGCCTGGTGCACCAGGGACGCACGCGCGGCCGCTACTGTGCTGGATCGTTGACGGTGCAGATGGCCGAGAACTACCGGCGGGAAGTGCTCAACCAGGGTGGGGTGCGGCTTCGACTCCGGCGGCTGGCAACCGACACCGACGAACTGGCCGCGTTCCTCATCGCCCGCGACAACGACGTGCTCTGCATCGAAGCCGCCGAGGGAACAAGGGTCATCCGGTGCAGCTTCTCCCCCGGGCTGAGCAAGCCGCTCGCCTTCGGCGCGAGCGCCCAAGCCCTGCTGGCGCACCTGCCCGGAGACCGGGTCGCGCGTGCCGCCGCGGCGCACGGGCTGACCACCGCGCAGGTCGAGAAGTTGGAGATCGACCTGCGGCGGGTGCGGGACCAGGGCTTCGCGGTGAGCGTCGGGCAGGTCGATCCAGGGGTGTGGGGCGTGAGCGTGCCCGTGCTGGGCCGCAAGCACGACCTCGTCGGCGTGGTCAGCACGATGGCCCCGGATTTCCGCGTCCGAGCGCGGCGTGAGTCCCTCATAACGCTCACTCACGCCGCGGCGCAGGACATCAGCAGACTGGAGGCGTACGCGTGAGCACATATGCTCCTAAGTGGACCGGACGCACTGACGGACCCGGACCAGAACATCGCAGGTGGCACAACGCGATCAACGAATCACCCAGTGCTGCCGGCGTCTCGCTGATCGGTTTTCCCAGCGACATCGGAGTCCGCCGCAACGGTGGCCGGCCGGGAGCACAAGCAGGCCCGGGCACGATCCGCGCTGCGCTGGGTTCGTTCGCGATCCAGCCGGAGGTCGTCGTGCACGATGCGGGCGACGTCGCGGTCGCCGGTGATGCCCTCGAAGCGGCGCAGGACGGCCTCGCCGAAGCTGTCGCGGCACAGCTGGGCGCCGGAAACCTCCCGTTCGTGCTCGGCGGTGGGCACGAAACGGCCTACGGTTCCTACCTCGGGCTCGCGCGAAGCGGCCTGCTCGACGGACGGCGCCTGGGCGTGCTTAACCTCGATGCGCACTTCGACCTCCGGGAAGCCGATCGCGCGACGTCCGGCACCCCGTTCCGGCAGATCGCCACCGGGGAAGCCGAGCGCGGCGCCGAGTTCACCTACGCGGCCATCGGAATCAGCCAGCCGAGCAACACCGCCGCGCTGTTCACCACCGCGGCCGAGCTCGGCGTCCGCCATCTGCTGGACCTCGACTGCCAGGAGCGGCATGTCGACGACGTCGTCGAATTCGTCCGGGCCTTCACCGCGGACGTCGACGCGCTGTACCTGTCGATCGATCTCGACGTGCTCCCCGCCGCGCAGGCGCCAGGAGTCAGCGCCCCTTCGACGCTCGGCGTACCCGCCGGTGTCGTCATCGAAGTGTGCCGGCTGGTCGGCAACGACCCGAAGCTCGTCCTGGCCGACATCACCGAGCTGAATCCCACCTACGACATCGACAACCGCACCGCTCGGATCGCGGCCCGCCTCGTGCACACGATCGCGATGAGCGCTGCCGACCGATCTGTCCCGGAAGGACATTGAGATGCCCCGTCAGCGGACCTGGGCGCGGTTAGCGACCGCACTCCTCACCGGTCTGGCCGCCTGTCTCCTCGTGCTCGTGCCCACGAGCGCGGCGACCGCGGAAGAACCTCCCCCCACCGACAAGCTCGCGGCACTGCGGTCCGGTCAGCTCACGCTGCGGGTCGGCACCGACGCGACCTTCCCGCCGTTCGAGTTCACCGACGCCGGGGGAAACCAGCTCGGTTTCGACGTCGACCTGGTCCGAGCGCTGGCCGCGCGGGCCGGGATCAAGAACGTCGAGTTCGTCCAGATGCCGTTCGGCAACATCGTTCCCGCGCTGCAGGCCGACCAGATCGACGTGGGCGCCTCGGCGATCTACATCAGCGCCGAACGCGCCAAAGCCGTTGATTTCACGGACGTCTACTACCCCGGCGGCCTCGCCATCTTCACCAACGAGAAGGACAACTCGATCTCCTCGCTCGAGGACCTGGCGGGCAAGCGGGTCGCCGTCCAAGTGGGCACGAAGTCCGTCGAGTGGCTCAAGCAGCACCAACCCGCCGCACAGCTGATCACGGTGCAGACCAACGAGCAGATGTTCTCGTCAGCGCGGCTGGGGCAGGCCGACGCCGTCGTGACCGGCGCCCCCGGCGGGAAGTACTTCATCGCCCAGCAGGGCGGTCTCAAGCAGGTCGGTGACCGCTTGACCGAGGAGAACTACGGCTACGCCTTCCAGAAGGCCGATGCGGACCTGCGGAACGCGTTCAACACCGCGCTCAAGCAGATGCACGACGACGGCTCCTACCAGCAGACCACCGACAAGTGGTTCGGTGCGGAGGCCACCGCTGCCAAGCCGGCCGAACACCCCCTGTTCAACTTCTCCACCATCGTCGAGTCCTGGGGACAGATCTGGCAGGGCCTGCTCGTCAGCATCCAGGTCATCCTGAGCGCACTGGTGCTGAGCCTGCTGCTCGGCACCATCGGCGGCTTCGCCAAGCTCAGCCGGATCGCACCGCTCAGGTGGCTGGGCACCGCCTACGTCTCGGTGATCCGCGGGACGCCGTTCGTGGTCCAGCTGTTCTTCATCTACTTCGGACTCCCCCAGCTCGGGCTGCAACTTCCCCCGATGGCCGCCGGAATCATCGCCCTCGGGGTCTACAGCGGCTCGTACGTGACCGAGATCTTCCGCGGTGCCGTGCAGTCCGTCGATCGCGGACAGCTGGAAGCGTCGCGGTCGTGCGGGATGTCGCACGCCTCGGCCATGCGCCACGTGATCATCCCGCAGGCATTCCTGCGCATGCTCCCGCCGCTGGGCAACGAGTTCGTCTCGATGACGAAGAACTCGGCGCTGGTGTCGTTCGTGACCATCCACGAGCTGTTCCTCGTGGGGCAGACCATCATCTCCCGCACGTTCGACGCGTTGACGGTCTACCTGTTCATCGGCCTGCTCTACTACCTGATCACCAACCTCATCGGTTTCGCGACGAGCACCATCGAGAAGAAGATGGCGGTGTACACCTGATGGCACTACTCGAAGTCAAGGACCTGACCAAGAGCTACGGCGATGTCGAAGTGCTGCGCGGAATCGACTTCACCATCGAACCCGGCCAGGTGGTCGCGGTGATCGGTCCCAGCGGCGGCGGCAAGTCCACCTTCCTGCGCTGCCTCAACCTGCTGGAAACCCCGACCTCCGGCAGCGTGCGCTTCGACGGCGAAGAGCTGACCGGCCGCGGTGTCGACCTCAACCGGCTGCGGTCCCGGATGGGCATGGTGTTCCAGCACTTCAACCTCTTCCCCAACATGACCGCGCTGCGCAACGTCGTGCTGCCGCAGCTGAACGTGCTCAAGAGGTCGAAGACCGAGGCCGAGGCGAAGGCACGCGGCCTGCTGGAGCGCGTCGGCATGCTCGAACGCGCCGACGCCTACCCGAACAGGCTGTCCGGCGGGCAGAAGCAGCGCGTTGCGATCGTCCGCGCCGCCGCGATGGACCCGAAGCTGATGCTCTTCGACGAACCGACCTCCGCGCTGGATCCCGAGGTCGTCCAGGACGTCCTCAACATCATGTCCGAGCTCGCTGACGACGGCATGACCATGGTCGTCGTCACGCACGAGATGGGCTTCGCCCGCAAGGTCGCCGACCGCGTCGTCTTCGTCGACGGCGGGCACATCGTCGCCGACCTCCCACCGGATCAGTTCTTCTCCGACAGCAACACCAATCCCCGAATCCGCACTTTCCTGGACAAGGTCCTCTGAGCACACCGCCCGTCCGGCGATCACCACCGCCGGACGGGCGGAACTGCGCCAAGCCCCCTGATCAATTCCAGTACCCCAGAATTGATCAGTCATCTCCGATGAACCTTTTTCAGCCCAGCAGACACCGACGCCACGAGCCCCTGCACCGGGCGCGGTGGATTTACAGTTTCAATTGAAACTGTGGTCCCGGCGACCGCCAGCGCCTCCGGTCGCCAGGACCAGGGCGAAGAAGATCTCCGAGTGGACCGAGAAGGTCACCAAGGTCTTCAAGAAGGCCTGGGACAAGCTCGACGAACTCGGCACCGGCGGTCGCCGCGTTCGTGGTGATGTTCGGTTTCGCGGGTGCCGCGATGCTCCGGCTGGTGCCGCTGTCCATGCGGCTCGACGCCGACAAGAAGCTGGCGGCCCGGCTGTACGTGCAGTACCAGCGCGAGGGCCGCCGACCTCCCGCCTGAGCCTTCCGACAGGACCCAGTCGGCGCGAAACGGAACCGACTGGGCCGTGCGATGATCAGTCGCGGTTTTGCGCGGGAGTGCTTGCGGTTCCCCAGCATTCGAGGTCGGTGAGGCCGATCGATGCCGGGTCGAAGGTCGGGTCCTGGCCGCGGCGTCGTTGGGCGTCGAAGTCGCGCAGGGCTCGCAGGGCCGGTTTGGTCAGCAGGAGCAGGCAGAGCATGTTGACCCAGGCCAAGGCTGCGTAGCCGACGTCGCCGATCGCCCAGATCAGGTCGGCGGACTGCACCGCTCCCCAGAACGTCATGCCCAGCAGGACGGCCTTGAGGATCGCGGTTGCAGCGGTCGGGGTGCGGCCGAGCACGTAGGTCAGGTTCGTCTCGCTGATGTAGTAGAAGGCCACCAGCGTCGAGAACGCGAACAACGCGATCGCCACCGCGACGAACGGGCCGCCCGCACCGACGAACACCGAGTCCATCGCCGCCTGGGTGTAGGCCGGCCCCGCCTCGGTGCCCGGCAGGTTCGTCGCCAGCGCCGGAACGCCGGCGGGCTCGACGTTGTAGGCGCCGGTCACGATGATCATCAGCCCGGTCGCCATGCAGATGAACAAGGTGTCGATGTAGATCGAGAAGCACTGCACGAGGCCCTGCTTGGCCGGGTGCGAGACCTGGGCGGCGGCCGAACCGTAGGTGCCCTCGCCGACCCCGGCGACGTTGGAGAACAGCGCGCGGCGCACACCCCACGCGATCGCCGAGCCCAGGATGCCGCCGAACACGGAGTTGGCACCGAAGGCACTGGAGAGCACGAGTCCCGCAGCGGTCGGCAGCGCGCTGATGTTGAAGACCAGCACGACCAGGGCCCCGAGGATGTAGGCACCGGCCATGAACGGCACGATGACCTCGACGAACTTCACGATGCGCTGCCGCCCGCCGATGATGATGAACGCCAGCGCCGCGGCGATCACGATGCCGCTGATCAGCGGGTCGATGCCCAGCGCGGAATCGAAGCTGCTGGCGATGGCGTTGGACTGAACGCCGGGCGCCAGCACCGCGTACAGCAGCGCGGCGACAGCCGCAGCCACGACTGCGACCTTGCGCAGCCCGAGTCCTTTCTCGATGTAGTAAGGAATTCCGCCCCGGAATTGCCCGTCGATCCGGCGCTTGTAGATCTGGGCGAGGGTGGACTCCACGAACGCGGTAGCCCCACCGAGGAAGGCCATCGCGGCCATCCAGAACAGCGCCCCTGGTCCGCCCGCGGCGATCGCGGTCGCCACACCGGCGATGTTGCCGACTCCAACCCGGCTCGACAGCGTCAGCGACAGCGCCTGGAACGGGGAAATCCCCTCCTCGGACTTCTCCCCCTTCACCAACTGCCGAAGCATCTCGGGAAGCAAACGGATCTGCATGCACCGGGTCAGAGCCGTCAGCAGCAGCCCGAAGCCCAGCACCAGGACGATCAGTGGCGTCCAGAGCCAGTCGTTGATCTGCGTCAACACATCCATCCGCGTGGCCCTCCTCGTTGAGTCGGCGAATGAGAGGTGTGACATATAACATTGCACAAAATCCGACGTCTAGCCCCACCAGCGAAAACGATGCGCAACAGAGGCGCCGACATCGCACGCAAACCGGAGCGCAGGGACGCGATCGCCGCGAGGAGCGAGCCACGCAGCCCGAATCGGAGTCTTGTCAGCGTTCAGTGCAATGTCACATACTACGGCCGTTCGCATCTCCCCCTGAATGAAGCGGAGGCTCGATGACCGAGCAGCTCAAGCCCTGGCACGGCATCCACGTCGCCTCGGCCCTCCAGTTCGACGACGACCTTTCGGTCGACTACGACGGCTTCGCCGAGCACGTCCAGTGGCTCGCCGCGAACGGGATGCACGGCATCACGCCGAACGGCTCGCTGGGCGAGTACCAGACGCTGACCGCCGAAGAACGCGCCCGCGTGGTGACCACCGCGATCGAGGCCGCGCCCGAGGGCTTCCACGTGATGCCCGGGGTTGCCGCCTACGGCGCCCTCGAGACACGCCGCTGGGTGGAGCACGCCGCCGAGTCGGGTGCGCACTCGGTGCTGATGCTGCCCCCGAACGTCTACCGCGCCGACCGCGCGGCGATCGTGGAGCACTACCGGTTGGCCGCGGAGGTCGGCATTCCGATCGTGGCCTACAACAACCCGCTCGACACCAAGATCGACCTCTCCCCCGCGCTGCTGGCCGAGCTGCACTCCGAGGGCTACATCGTCGGGGTCAAGGAGTTCACCGGCGATGTGCGGCGGGCCTACGAGATCAAGGAGCTCGCGCCCGAGCTCGACCTGCTGATCGGCACCGACGACGTCCTGCTCGAGGTGGGTCTGGCCGGTGCGGTGGGCTGGATCGCGGGGTACCCCAACGCCCTGCCCGCGGCCAGCCTCGAGCTCTACCAGCTGGCCACCTCCGGCAACCCGGCCGACATCGCCAAGGCGCTGCCGATCTACCGCGACCTGCACCCGCTGCTGCGCTGGGACTCCAAGACCGAGTTCGTGCAAGCGATCAAGCTGTCGATGGACGTGGTCGGCCGCAAGGGCGGCAGGTGCCGTCCGCCGCGCTCGCCGCTGGCTCCGGAGATCGCCGACAAGGTCCTCGCCGACACCAAGAACGTCCTGGCCAAGGGCTACAAGTGAGCTGCGGGGGTGGGACGGTGGACGCCGTCCCACCCCCGCCAAGCCCAGGCCCTCATCACCACCACGCATCCGACTGGAAGGCACCACCGATGACGACCACCGCCCCGGCAGAACCGACCACCGCCGAGGAAGTCGACCGGATCGTCACGGCATCCGCCGAAGCCGGGCGCATCTGGGCGAGCACCGATCGCGCCGAGCGCGGCCGCGCGCTCGACGCGATCGCCGACGCGCTCGACGCCGCCGCACCGGTGCTGATCCCGACCGCGCAGCGCGAAACCCGCCTCGCCGAAGGCCGGCTGACCGGTGAGCTCAAGCGCACCACCTTCCAACTCCGGCTGTTCGCCGAGACGATCCGCGAAGGCAGCTACCTCGACGCGCGGATCGACCACGCCGATCCCGAGTGGCCGATGGGCGCGCCGCGTCCGGACCTGCGCCGCTCCCAGGTTCCGGTCGGCCCGGTCGTGGTCTTCGCGGCCAGCAACTTCCCCTTCGCCTTCAGCGTCGCCGGCGGCGACACCGCATCCGCGCTCGCCGCAGGTTGCTCGGTCGTCCTCAAAACCCACCCCGGACACCCGGATCTGTCCGCGACAACCGGTGCCGTGGTGCGCGAAGCGCTGGTGGGCGCAGGCGCGCCGGCCGGGCTGTTCGACCTCGTCCGGGGCGAAGAAGCTGGCCGGGTCGCCCTGACGCACCCGCTGGTCAAGGCGGGCGCCTTCACCGGTTCCATCGCGGGCGGGCGGGCGCTGTTCGACGTCGCCAGTTCCCGACCCGAGCCGATCCCGTTCTTCGGCGAATTGGGCAGTGTCAACCCGGTTTTCGTCACCCGCGCCGCTGACGAGGCCCGGGGCGCCGACATCGCTGCGGAGTTCGTCGGCTCCTTCACCCTCGGTGCGGGGCAGTTCTGCACCAAACCGGGTCTGCTGCTCGTCCCCACCTCAGCCGCGGTCACCGAAACCTTGCGCGGCACCGAGTTGTCGCAGTCCGCACCGCTGCTCAACGACCGCATCGTCTCCGGCTACCACGAGACGCTCGAGGTGTTGAGCTCCAAGCCCGGTGTCGAGGTCCTGCGCAGCGGCTCGAGCCCGGAGGGCGAGGCGCCGACTCCGACCCTGCTCACCACCGACGTCTCCACCCTGCTCGCCGACCTCGACGAACTGCTCACCGAATGCTTCGGCCCGACCGCGCTGGTGGTGACCTACGACGACGAGCAGGAGCTCGTCCAGGTCGCCGAGGCCATCGACGGGCAGCTCACCGCGACGCTGATCGCCGAGGAGGCCGACGGCGTCGCCGCCGACCTCACCCGGGCCCTGGTCGACAAGGCCGGGCGTCTGCTGTGGAACCAGTGGCCCACCGGGGTTTCGGTGACCTACGCCCAGCAGCACGGCGGTCCTTACCCCGCCACCACCGCCCCGGCGACGACCTCGGTCGGCACCGCCGCGATCGCCCGATTCCTGCGCGCCGTGGCGTTCCAGAACTACCCGCAGCACCTGCTGCCTGATGAACTGTCCGACACCCCGACCACGCCAGTGGCCCGCCGCATCAACGGCACCCCGGAGAACTGACCACTTCAGAACCGGCCCAGCCGCGTTCGCAGCCGGAAGGAACGGTCGATGAGGACCAGCCGCGTCCTGCACGCCGTGGATTCCCACACCGAGGGCATGCCCACCCGCGTCATCACCGGCGGCGTCGGGGTCATCCCCGGGTCGACGATGGCCGAACGGCGGCAGTGGTTCATCGACAACAACGATGACCTGCGCACGCTGCTGATGTGCGAGCCACGCGGTCACTCCTCCATGTCCGGGTCGATCCTGCAGCCGCCGACCCGCCCGGACGCGGACTGGGGCGTGCTGTTCATCGAGGTCTCCGGTCTGCTGCCGATGTGCGGGCACGGCACCATCGGCACCGCCACCGTCCTGGTGGAAACCGGGATGGTGCCGGTGACCGAACCGGTCACCCGGGTCCGCCTCGACACCCCGGCCGGACTCGTGGTTGCCGACGTCGCGGTCCGCGACGGGCACGCCGAGTCGGTGACGATCCAGAACGTTCCCTCGTTCAGCCACGCGCTCGACCAGCAGGTCGAAGTGCCCAGCCTCGGCGCGGTCGCCTACGACATCGCCTTCGGCGGCAACTTCTACGCCATCGTCGACCTGGACGCCCTGGGGCTGCCCTTCGAGCGCTCGGCCAAGCAGCAGCTCCTCGACGCCGGTCTGTCCATCATGTCGGCGATCAACGAGCAGGCCCGACCGGTGCACCCGGAGCGTCCCGACATCTCGGGCTGCCACCACGTCTACCTCAAAGCACCGGGCTCGACCGCGAAGCACTCGCGGCACGCGATGGCCATCCACCCGGGCTGGTTCGACCGCTCGCCGTGCGGCACCGGAACCAGCGCTCGGATGGCGCAGCTGCACGCCCGCGGCGAACTCGCCCTCGACACCGACTTCGTCAACGAATCGTTCATCGGCACGACGTTCGTGGGCCGGCTCGTGGCGGAGACCGAGGTGGGCGGCCGCACCGCGGTGGTTCCGGCGATCACCGGGCGCGCCTGGATCACCGGGACCGCTCAGTACATGCTCGACCCCACCGATCCGTTCCCGGCAGGCTTCGAGCTCTGACGGACCGCCGCGCTTCGAGCAGCGGATCTCCTTGCCCTGCCTTGCATTTCGACCCGACCAACGGAGGTAGCGATGGCCCGCACGGCTGACGTCGTCGTCATCGGCGCAGGCGCCCTCGGCGCCGCGTGCGCCTACTTCGCCACCGAACAGGGCCTTCGCGTCCACGTCGTCGAACGCGGCCAGATCGCCAGCGGGACCACCAGCGCCTGCGAGGGCAACCTGCTGGTGTCGGACAAGGAAGCCGGGCACGAACTCGACCTGGCGCTGTACTCGAACCAGGTCTGGCGCACCGATCTCGCGCCGCACAACCACCTGTGGGAGTTCGAGACCAAGGGCGGCCTGATCGTCGCCGCCACCGAAGCCGGTGCCCAGAACCTAGCCGAGCTGTCGCAGCGCCAGCGCGCCGCCGGGATCGAGGTCACCGGCGTGCCCGCCGACCAGATCCACGACTACGAACCCCACATCACCGACGACCTGGCCGCCGCCGCGTTCTACCCGCAGGACTGCCAGGTCCAGCCCATGCTCATGGCCGCCCACCTGATCCGCCTCGCCCGCGAGCGCGGTGCGCAGGTCTGGACCCGCACCGAGGTCACCGCGCTGCTTCGCGACGGCGACACCGTCACCGGGGTCACCACCAGCCGGGGCGCCATCCACGCCGATCACGTCATCAACGCCGCCGGGACCTGGGCCGGGGACATCGCCCAACTCGCTGGGGTGAAGGTGGCGATCATGCCGCGCCGCGGGTTCGTGCTGATCACCGAACCGCTGCCGAAGACGGTGTTCCACAAGGTCTACTCCGGCGACTACGTCGCCAGCACCACCTCCTCCGACGAGGGGCTGCAGACCTCCACCGTCATCGAGGGCACCCGCGCGGGCACCATCCTGATCGGATCCTCGCGGGAACGGGTCGGTTTCGACTCCACGGTCTCGCTGCCCGCGCTGCGCCAGATCGCGGCGAAGGCCTTGAGCCTGTACCCCGCGCTGGCCAAGACCAAGATCTTGCGCAACTACTCCGGGTTCCGCCCGTACTGCGCCGACCACCTGCCGGTGATCGGCCACGACCCGCGCGCACCCGGGCTGTGGCACGCCGCCGGGCACGAAGGCGCCGGGATCGGGCTGTCGGTCGGCTCGGCGAAGCTGCTCGTCCAGCAGATGACCGGCCGGCAACCCGATCTCGACCTCACGCCGTTCGCACCCGAGCGCTTCGACGCGGTGGAGGCTGCATGAGCCGCAATTCCGCTTCCGGCTCGCACGACCGACCAGGTGCGGGTGTCCCGCAAGAACACCGTGGAGGCATCGTGAACCCCACCCTCAACTCCCCCGCCAAGGCCGAGCCGGAGCGCTTCGAGATCGTCTTCGACGGCCGCCCGCTGCCCGCCGTGGCCGGTCAGAGCGTCGGATCGGTGCTGGCCGGTGCCGGGATCCGGTCCTGGCGCACGACCCGCGTCCAGCACCGCCCGCGCGGCCTGTTCTGCGGGATCGGCATCTGCTACGACTGCCTGATCACCGTTGATGGCGTGCCGAACCAGCGCGCCTGCCTGGTCCCCGCACGGCCCGGCATGGCGCTGTCGAGCACCGTGTCCGGCGAGGGCCCGTTCGAAACCGGAGACGACACCGATGCCTGAGCCCCGCTTCGACATCGCCGTGGTGGGCGCGGGGCCCGCCGGCCTCGCCGCCGCCGTCACCGCCGCCGAGGCCGGACGCTCGGTCGTGCTCGTCGACGCCGGCGAACAACCCGGGGGCCAGTACTGGCGCCACCCCGACGAATCCGCGCCCCGCGGCGACGAGTCGCTCGGCCACCACGACTGGTCGACCTTCACCGACCTTCGCGAGCGGCTGCACCGGCTCTCCGACGGCGGCCGCATCACCCACCTGCCGCGCCGCCAGGTCTGGTTCGTCGAGCGTCCCGCCGCCGGCACCCGATCCCACACCCTGCACCTGACCACCGCCTATGCCGAGGCCGCCCGCTCCGGCGACGAGGTCCCGCACTCGGTCACCGCCGACGCGCTGGTCCTGTGCCCCGGCGGTTACGACCGCCAGCTGCCGATCCCGGGCTGGGACCTGCCCGGCGTGATGGCCGCCGGTGGCGTCCAGGCCCTGCTCAAGGGGCACCGCACCCTGGCAGGCCGACGCGCGATCGTCGCCGGGACGGGCCCGTTCCTGCTCCCGGTGGCCACCGGGCTCGCCGCAGCGGGCGCGGACGTCGTCGCGGTGTGCGAGGCCGGATCGGTCAGCGGATGGGCCAAGCGCCCGCTCGCCGCGGCTGCGGTTCCCGCGAAGGCCCGCGAGGCCCTCGAGTACGCCGCCGCGCTGGCCCACCACCGAATCCGCTACCTCCAGCGGACTGCGATCACCGCGATCCGCGGCTCCGACGCAGTGCGGTCGGTGGAGCTGTCGCGGCTGGACCGCGGGGGCCGCATCCGCGACCGGATCCGCAGCGTCGAGGTCGACCTCGTGGCGCTCGGGTGGGGCTTCACCCCATCACTCGAGCTGATCACCGCGACCGGTGCTGCGACCCGCAAGGACGCCGACGACTCGCTCGTCGCGGTCGTCGACTCCGAGCAGCGGGCCACCGTGCCGGGCGTCTACGTCGCCGGGGAGGCCACCGGAGTCGGCGGTGCTCTCCTCGCGGTCGCCGAAGGCGAGCTCGCCGGCCTGGTCGCCGCGCAAGACCAGCGGACGCCCGTGCCGCGGGCGGACGTGCAGGCGCTGCAGAAGCGCATCGCCCGCTACCGCCGCTTCGCCGCCGCGATGCACGCAGCTCATCCCGTGCCGCGGCACTGGCACGAGTGGCTGCGTTCGGACACCACGGTCTGCCGTTGCGAGGAGGTCAGCTTCGGGCAGGTGTGCGCCGCCCGGGACGAACTCGGCGCGGGCGATGCGCGGTCGGTCAAGATGATGGCCCGCCCCGGGATGGGCTGGTGCCAGGGCCGGGTGTGCGGATTCGCCACGGCGAAGCTCGCCGCCGCGCAGGAGGGCCGCGAGCTCACCGCCGAGGACCTGCGTCCCACCGCCAAGCAGACCTTCACCGCCCCCATCTCCCTCGAACAGCTCGCCGAAACCCCGCAGCACGAGTGACCCGGGCGCGACTGGCTGAGGCCTGCAGTACCACGTCACATACCATGGGCGTGAGCAGATCGTGGAGGTTGTTGTGGCTCCCAGCCTGGTTCAGATGGAGAAGGTCAGCCTGCGCGACCGGGTCGGGCGGGCGGTGCGGGCGGCGATCATCTCCGGCGAGATGGAGCCCGGCGTCGTGTACTCGGCGCCCTCGCTCGGCGCCCGCTTCGGCGTCTCGGCCACCCCGGTCCGCGAAGCCATGCTCGACCTGGTCCGCGAGGACCTCGTCGAGATCGTGCCCAACAAGGGCTTCCGGGTCACCGAGGTCAGCGAGGCCGACCTCGACCAGATCACCGAGATCCGGTTGCTGATCGAGCCGCCCGCCGTCCGCAAGATCACCCCCGTCATCCCGGAAGCGGACTTCGCCGAGCTGCGGGAGCTCGCGCAGAACATCGTCACCGGAGCCGAGGCCGGCGACCTGGTCGACTACACCGAGGCCGACCGCGTCTTCCACCTGCGCCTGCTCTCCTACGCCAACAACCCGCGCATGACCAACCTCGTGTCCGACCTGCGCGCCCGCACTCGCCTCTTCGGCCTGGCAGCACTGCGCGAACGCGGCGAACTGGTCGACGTCGCACGCGAGCACCACGCCATCGTCGACGCGATCGGGTCGCGCGACCAGGACGCCGTCGAGTCGGTAATGCGGGACCACATCAGCCAGGTTCGAGGACGCTGGGCCAACCCTGCCGCGGAATAGATGATTGATTCCGCAGTCGTCCTGCGAGCACCGGGGGTCTGGCGGATGCGCTCAACGAGCTGAAGCGTTCCAGCGGGTACAGCTACCAGCAGATCGGCGAGCAGGCTCATCTCGGCCGGTCGACCGTGCACCGGTACTGCAGCGGGCAGAGCCGGTCGACGTGGTGTCGACCGGCCCCGGAAGCATTGGATCAGCGCGCTACGAAGGCGCCGAGGAGGGCTTGGACCTCGTAGACGTCGACGCCCTTGCCGAACTGCTGCTCGATCGGCTCGGCGGTGCCGGACAGCCAGATCTTCAGCTCGGCGTCGAGGTCGAACGTGCCCGCCGTCTCGACGGAGAAGTGGGTGATGCTGCGGTACGGGATCGAGTGGTACTCGACCTTGCGGCCGGTCATGCCCTGCTTGTCGATGATGATCAGGCGCCGGTTCGTGAAGAGGAGCGAGTCCCGGATCAGCTTGTAGGCGGCGTGTATTTCCTCACCCTGCGCGAGCAGACGTCCGAACTCCTGCGCCGCCGCACGGGGGTCGATGGTCGAAGCGTTGCCCATCATCCCGCCGAAGATTCCCACCTGTGCTCCCCTCGAAGATCTGAATCCGTTCAACCACAATATCGAACTTCCGGACGGCGCCTTGCGGCATCAGGTCCGTCAGCCCCTCGAACATGGCGCTCGAGCGGGCAGCATCTATGCCGTGGCCTGCGGCCACCGTCTCTTCGTTTGTCCACACAACACACGGTGATCAGTGGTGGCCGATGTCCACACCGGACCGTGCTGCCCTGGCAGCGAGTCATCCCTGGTCTGGCAGGCTGCCCCCGTGCAGGAAAGCGACTGGTACCACGACAACGGCGAGGAACTGTCCCCCGTTTTGGGGCCTGGAGTTCTGGCGGCGGACGCCGCGATGCACTGGATGGCGGTGGATCGGGTCTACTGCCTGGACTGGCATCGGTTCACCCCCGCGAACTGGGACGCACTGCAACGGATCTATCAGGACCTGCCTGGCTGGCAGCCCTTCTCTTCCGACGGTGCCCGGTGGTTTTCACTGGACGAAGACCGCGACCTGCACCTGTGGGCTTCGGTTGAATCCTCGGGCCTCCAGGTCGCGGGAGTGCTGACGCTGGGCATGTGGCACGGCTGGGACAACCAGTTTCGCCGTGTGATCACAAACCACGGCCTTCCCCGCTTCTCGTGCGCATGACGCGCATCCCCACACCACCAACCACAGCAAACACGAAGATCACGAACTACGGCTGGAGTAGCGGGCCGCAAGCCGGGATCGCGTTCCTCCGCCCCTGAACGGGCAGCGTTCCTGCGATCTCAGGGCTGAACTTCGTGCCCTCAGCGATGGTCAGCAGATGCGGCATGAGCCCCGCCAGAACCAGGCTGCCGTCGATCAGGTGCACGTCGGACAGGCACACGCCGGCCGCTTTGACCTCGATCAGCGCCTCCCCCGGCCCGGGGAGGGGTACGGGAACCTCCTCGACGCGAAACCTTCCGCTCGGCACGCGCAGACGCCCGGTGATCATGGTGTTCATGAGATGAGAACCTCCGATTCTGCAAGGGGATCGACGGCTCAGCGCGCGGCGTAGACGTCCTCGATGTAGCGGCCGTCGGCAACCAGCGAGTCGAGCCAAGCGGTGGCCTCGCCACCCGCCCGTTCCGCGTAGATGGCCCGGAAGGCGTCGCGCACGCCGGGAGCCATCCGATTTCCGTCGCCGCAGACGTAGATCTTCGCCCCGTCGCCGATCAGCTGCCACAGCTCGTCGGCCTCGGCGGCGATGCGGTGCTGGACGAACGCCTGACCGTCGACCGGTGCCTCGCTGAAGGCCGGGCGCATCTGGACCGCACCGGCCAGCTCGGCGGCGCGCAGTTCCGCACTGTGCAGGTAGTCCGCATCCGGGGCATCGCAGCCGAATTGACTTCCTCACCGACTTGAAGGCCGATGATTCCTACCGTGCCTGGCGGCGCGGCCTTCGCGCTGCCAGGTCACCTCGGTGGGTTCCTGCTTCCCAGCGCTGTGCCCGAACGGGTTCGGGTCTTACCTGCGCTCCACAGGCGGTCACCGCCAGTCCGGCGGCCTTCGCGACGTTGACCGCCGCATTCACGTCCCGATCCAGCCATACACCGCACGCCCGGCATTGCCAGGCGCGGATGTGCAGTGGCTTAGGTCCGTCTTTGACACCGCACTGCGAGCAGGTCTGTGAGGTGGGTTCGAACCGGCCGATCCGAACGACCCTCCGCCCGTACAGTGCTGCTTTGTACTCCAACATTCCCACGAACGCCGACCAGCCAGCGTCATGCACCGACTTGGCCAGGCGTGTACGCGCTAGTCCCTTGACCGCCAGGTCTTCCACCGCGATCGCTTGGTTCTCGCGAATCAGGCGGGTGGAGAGCTGGTGATGGAACTCGCGGCGCGCATCGGCCACCCGCGCGTGAGCGCGGGCCACCTTGATCCTTGCCTTGTCCCTGTTGGTGCTGCCCTTCTGCTTGCGTGAGAGGTCTCGTTGTGCCCGCTTGAGCTTCTTCTCGGCGTTGCGGAGGAACCTCGGGGCGGTGATCTTCGTGCCGTCCGAGAACACTGCGAAGTGCCCCAACCCCAGATCAACACCGATCTCAGGTGAGTCGTTGTTGATCGGTTCGAGGCGGATATCGACCACGAACGATGCGAAGTACCGCCCGGCCGCGTCCTTGATCACGGTCACGCTCGACGGCATCGATGGCAGGATTCGGGACCAGCGAACCGGCACGTCGCCGATCTTCGGGAGCCGCAGTTTACCGCCCGGTGTGATCAACCAGCGGGCGTTGGCGGTGAAACGCACCGCCTGACGACGATCACGCCGAGTCTTGAACCGAGGCGCACCGATCTTGCGGCCCGCGCGTTTCCCGCTCAGCGACTCGAAGAAGTTCTTGTACGCCCGGTCAGCATCCCGCAGTGCCTGCTGCAAGACCACCGCCGACACCCCGCCCAGCCACCCGCGTTCCGGGGTGTTCTTCGCGTCAGTGACAAGTCGTTTCGACAACTCCGACGCGGTGGGGACTTTCTCGCCCGCTTCATAGGCTTCCCGGCGCGCGGCGATGGCGTCGTTGAACACCACACGAGCGCACCCGAACGCCTGAGCCAGCGCGGACTGCTGTCTTGGCGTCGGGTACAGGCGGAAGCCGTACCGAAGCTGCACACCATGATCATATAATTTGGTTTCATGGCCGACTGTGGGGACATTCGAGCGGGGCAACGGTGGTCTCGCCGCCGATATCGGCGGCGGCGTCAGCCAGCTGAGCCGAAAAGCCCTGGCAGGTCCCGTAATTGGATCTGTGCAGCAGCAGACCCCCGGTCCCCCGCTGAACGCGAGTGGGAAGCCCGCTGTCCTCGACCGGCACTTCAGCAACGGCGGTCGGCATGACGACGCGATCGGCTGAGGTGCGCCGGGCCAGGGCGAGGGACAAACCATCGGGCTTGATCGTCAGCGTCTGCTTGAGCTGCAGATGGTAGCGCCGCTTCGGCTTCGGGCTCGAAGCGCGAGGGGTCGAACAGCTCGGGGTTGTCGCCCCAGACCGGATCCCGGTGCAGCATCGGGGTCACCACCGACGCCCACTGCCCGGCCCGCATCGGAATGCCGCCGAGGACGGTGTCGTGGCGGGCCTGGCGCGAGAACGCGGGCGCCGGCGGGAACATCCGCAACGTCTCGTTGAGCACCTGGCGGGTGTACTGCAGGCGGCCGATGTCCTCGAAGGTCGGCTCCGGATCGGACTGGTCGCCCCACAGCTCGTCCACCTCGCGCTGCACCAGGCGCAGCGCGGTCGGGTGCTTGACCAGGTTGTGCAGGGCGAAGGACACGGTGCCAGAGGTGGTCTCGTGCCCGGCGATCAGGAAGGTGATGACCTGGTCGCGGATGTTGGCCAGGTCCAGGGTGGTGCCGTCCGAGGGGTGGGTGGCGCCGAGCATCAGCCCCAGCAGATCGTCGCTCTCCGGCGCCGACGCACCAGGAGCGGTGCGCGCCGCGATGACCTCGTCCACCACCGAGGCGAGGAAGGCAGCGTCGGCGCGGAACGCCTCGTCGGTCTGCGCGTGGTCGCCGTCCGGGTCGCGGCTGAGCTTGGTCATCGACCAGTGCAGGCAGCGCACCAGGGCGTCGACGAACGGGTGCGGTTCGTCCCGCTCGAACGAACCGAAGTCGAACCCGAAGCCGGCCAGGCCGATGGTGTCCAGCGTCATCCGGGTCATGTCGTCGGGCACGTCGACCGGCTGGCCGGCCGCACACCCGCGGTCCCAGGACTCGATCAGCCGACGGGCGACCCGCAGCATCACCGGGTGGTAGGTGCGCATCGCCCCGAGGGCGAAGGCGGGCATCAGGATGTCGTGCGCCTTGGCCCAGTTGGGCTCGTCGCCGTAGGCGGTGAACAGGCCGTCGTGGGCGAACTCGCGGACGTTCTCCAGCGCCGGCCCGATGGCCTTGGAGAACCGCTGCTCGTCGGAGAGCTCGGTGACCAGGTCCAGGCTGCTGACGAACAGCGTGTCGTTGCCGTGCTGACGCTGGACGAAGGCCGGACCGTGCTCCCTGGCCAGGCGCATCGTCCGCAGGACGGGTGTTCCAGTAGGAGCGTCGGACACGTCGACGATGGGGATGCCGAGCTGTTGCGGGAGCAGAGTCGCGGCCATGAGGGGGCTAACCGCCTTTCGCGCTGGGGGAGGGAACCGCCGCGAAGAGCGGTTCCAGCCGTCTCCTCAACACTCACCGCCCGCGAACCCCCGAGGCCGCCGACGCACTACATAATCGTGTAGTGCGTCGGTGCATGAAGGACTTGCCAAACCGACCAGCATGCGCAACGCGGCAAGGGGCAGCACATGAATCTCCAGCACGGATCCTCGTCCGAGGAGTCCTGGCACCAGGAAGCGATCACCTGGCGCAACCGCGCCATCCTCCTGCTCGACCACCTGCCGCTACCGGTCGCGCTCTGCGACCCCGACGGCGCCATCCTCCTGGCGAACCCGGCAATGGCCGCGGAATGGGGCATGCTGCCGGGCCAGATGCGAGGGCGCAACGCGCTGGACTTCTTCCGGCCCCGCACAACAGCCCGGCTCCACCCGATCTCCGAAGCAGTCCGACTGCGCCACAGGTCCCGCTATCCGATCGAAGTCAGCTGGTCCCCGGCGAGCGGAGTCGAGCGCTACGGCGAGGTGGACGTCGACCCGGTCAGCGACACCCCAAGCGCTCCCCCAGCCCTGATGCTGCTGCTCCGAGTCCTGGGCGAACGCGAAGCGACACCCTCAGAACACGAACCTGCGCCCGCCGCAAGCGAAATCGAAGCCAGAATCCTTGCCCTGGCAGCAAGCGGAGACACAACAGCGCGAATCGCAAAAGCGGTAGACCTAACCGTCGACGGAGTCAACTACCACCTGACCCAACTCTCCCGCCGCTGGCGCGTACGCGGCAGAACAGCCCTGGTAGCCCGCGCCTACACCCTGAACGTCCTGAACCCCGAAACCTGGCCCCCAAGCCCCACCGAACCCGGATGAATCAGCTGGAGCCGAGCCGAGAACGGCATGATCAGGACGAACTTCGACCGCGACGCCGTTATGGACTTGTCCGACGGGAAGGAGCAGCGCGAAGCGGCCGGCGGTCGTTTTCGCCCGCGACGGGCGTCCGAATTGGACAGTGCGACGACCGCTCGCATCCGGATCGGGCAGAACGCCTAAGCTACTGGTCATGGGACTGTTCTCTCGGCACAAGGAGCCGACCGGACCGCCGCAGCCGTTCGAATTCGTCGTTGAGACCGTTTTCTCCGTGCCGATGCGCGGTCTGGTCTTCACCGGGCGCGTCGAAAGCGGCCAGGTCCAGCAGGGCCAGGACGCCGTCCTGCACCTCCCCGCGGGGAAGCACACCGTGCAGGTCAAGAGCATCGACGTCCGCCGGCGCTCCGCCGCCGTGGCCGGTGCGGGTGAGGAGGCCGGGATCTACCTCGACGGCGTCACCGCGAACGACCTCCCCCTCATCCCCGGTGGCGACGGCAGCCGCATCGACAGCGACGTGGTCACGGGCAGCAAGCTCATCTCCGCCTAGCCGTCCGCTACGGGCGACCGCGCTGGTCGCAGTCCTCAACGAGTGGCTGTGACCAGCACGGGCGCGGCATGACCTAGCCGTCGACGTCGAGCACCGTGCCGTACTGGCGGTCCACCTTCAGCCGGAAAATCAGTTGCCCGTGCGGCGCACCGTGCCTAGCCTTCTCGGTACACAGGAAAGGAGGTGGTCCGACGTTGAACGACATCAGGACTTGTGAGGTGGCTGTCCGCTAGGACCGCCTACGGCAATCCTGCCGACCCGGCGCGTGATGGTCCCTTCGGGATCCTGCGCGGGTGATGCGGTCGGCGAATACCAGGCAGCTACCCGGCCCCGGGACCCCGAACTGAGTCCGGTTCGGCCTGCGCGGAGAGATCCAGCGGGAGACGGTCCCGGGGTCGCTGCTGTCCGGGTGACTCCTCGACGCTCCGGCAGTCCTCATCAGGGCGAGGCACGATACGGAATTCCCTTATGCCGTTGAGGGATTCACCACTGGGTGCGGTCAGTGTGAATTCCTAACGTGTCGGGGACCACTGGCCCTGCGTGAGGACGCCTGATGACTTCGACTCACCGATCAGCGGAGCAGCATTCCAACGTGCTGCGGGTGGGGGTGGCCGCTGGGGTCGGCACCTCCCTGGAGCTGTACGACTTCACCATCTACGGCACCGCTGCAGCGCTCGTGTTCGGCGACGTCTTCTTCAAGACCGGCGACGCCTGGCTCGGCACCTTCCTCAGCCTCACCACCTTCGCCGCCGGGTTCTTGATGGCACCTCTCGGCGCCGCCCTCTTCGGCTGGATCGGTGACCGGAAGGGCCGCCGCACGGCGCTGACCGGCGCATTCCTGCTGATGGGCTTGGCAACGCTGGGCATGGGCGTGCTGCCCTCCTACGCCGCCATCGGCGTCGCCGCGCCGATCATGCTCGTCACGCTCCGGCTGCTGCACGGCGTCGCCCGCGGCGGGGAGAACGCCGGTGCCGCGGTGCTCGCGATCGAGCACGCACCTGAACGTTCGCGCGGCCTGTACGGCTCGTTCGTCGCCCTCGGCTCGCCGATCGGGACCATCTTGGCGAACTTCGCCTTCGCCCTGGTCCTGTTCCTGCCGGACGAGGACGTGCGGGACTGGGCATGGCGGCTGCCGTTCCTGGCCGGCGGTCTGGTCCTGGCCATCGGGGTGTGGGTGCGCCGGGGCGTGGCGGAGAGCCCGGTCTTCCAGAAGATGGTCGCCGACGAGTCGCACGACAGCCGTTCCGAGCAACCGCTGCGGGACGTGATCAAGACCCACTGGCGCCTCATCCTGCAGACCGCCGGGGTCAACATCGGCCTGACCGCCACCACGTTCACGCTGCTGACGTTCATGCTGTCCTACGCCACCGCCAGCGCCCCCGAAGGCCTCGGCCTGTCCCGCCAGGCGATCGTGAACGGCTCCCTGCTGGGCCTGGCCTGCCACGCGACGCTCAACCTGGTCTCCGCGTGGCTGTCCGACCGCATCGGTCGCAAGCCGGTCATGCTCACCGGGGTCCTGCTATCCCTGGCCGCGGCGCTGGCGATGTTCCCGATCGCCTCGGGCGGCACCGTCACGGCCGTCAACACGGCCGTCGTCCTGGGCTTCACCGCGACCGGCGTGCTCTTCGGGCCGATGTACGCCTACTTCGCCGAGATCTTCCCCCGCGAGAAGCGGCAGTCGGGCGTCGGCCTCGGCTATCACCTCGGAGCCGTCCTCGGCGGCGGCATCACGCCCATGATCGCGAACCGGATCATCGCCGGCACGGGCAATCCGCTCAACGTCAGTTACTATCTGGCCGCCCTGCTGACGCTGTCCCTGCTCTGCCTGCTGACGCTGCCGGAGACGGCACCGGCCCGGCTCACGAGGCGGGCCGTTCGCAGCGAGGTCGCAGTACCGAACGACGCTCCTGCGCGATGAGTGTGGCCTCAGTTCGGGCCGCGTACTCCGCGGCGCTGAGGACCACGACAGCCAGTGACGACCGCGGATGGCCGGAGCCTTCAAGCCCGATCCGATCACCTACCGGATGGCTGCGACCTACCTCGGACTCCTACCCGAGGAGATCATGATGGTCGCCTGCGACAAGTACGACATCCGTGCCGCCGGAGAGCTGGGCTTCCAAACCGCGTTCGTCGCCCGCCCGCTGGAATTCGGCCCCGACCAGGACGTCGACGTGGCCTACGCGGACGAATTCGACGTCAACGCCAGCGATTTCCTCGACCTCGCCCAGCAACTCGGCTGCTAGCCACCCGACTCGCGAAGGCCCGGGGATTCCTGTCCGGGCCTAGCACCCTTTTGACGTGACCAACTACGATCCGGCGAGAGCCCGGCGGACGTGGGAGGCTGACCGCAGGAGGGTGCAGCATGTCCGACTTTGGGCGAACCCTGCGGCAGCTTCGTCAGGAGATGGGGCTTACCCAGCCGCAGCTGGCCCGCCGCGTCCATGTGGATCAATCCACCTTGTCAAGGTGGGAAAATGGCCGTGCGAAGCCTGATTCTGCTGTTGCGGAGCGCTTGGACGAGACGTTGAACGCTTCCGGACGGCTAGCACAACTCGTCGCTCCGCCGACCTCTTTCGCGATCCCGCCAGCGCGTGAGCCAACACAGCCTGTCACCAGCGGCCATGTAGACGAGCTGCGGCAGAGCATTTCCCAGCTCGTTGGACTGGACGGCCAACACGGAGGGGTGGAGCTCGCGCCAATAGCCGCACGCTTGTTCCGTACAGCATCAACCCAGCTGGCCGCTGGCAGGTATGAGCAATCCATCGAACGCGACTTCGCCGCAATCACCGCGGAGCTCGGCGAAGTGGCCGGCTGGCTCGCGTTCGATTCCATGCACTTCGATGCTGCTCGAAGCCTGAACCTGGCGGCCCTGCATCTGGCCCGCTCGGCCGGGGACCGTGACATGGAGCTGTTCCTCCTGGGGAACACCGCCATGCAGGCCCAAGAGGTGAAGCAGCCGCGCGAAGCTCTTCGCACGGTTCAGCTCATGGAAACGTTCAAGCTTTCTCCCCGACTACGCGTGATGACAAACCTGCGCCGAGCACGTGCCGCCGCTGATCTCGGAGATGAACGAGCATTCACCATGATGAGGCGGGCTCAGTCGGACCTGTCCAACGGCGTGCACCGCACAGATCCCGAATGGGCTTGGTGGGTCACCGATCTCGAGCTCACAGTCCACGAAGGCGGGATGTGGCATGCTTTCGGCCAACCCGCTCGCGCGGTGGAGTGCTACGCCACCGTCGTGGAATCCACTGCCGAATGGTACCGGTGGGCACGCTTCCTCGGTGGAGCGAACCTGCTCAACGCGCTGGCTGAAGTTTCCGACTGGCGGGAAGCAGAGAACGCCGCAATCCAACTCCACGACCTCGCCGCGCAAGTCTCGTCGGCTCGCGCTGCCCAACGGATCCGCGCAGCAGCAGAAACCGCGCGCCGCAACAAGGTTCCGTCATCGGTCGACGACGTGTTCACTAGCTTGGTGCATCACACCGCATGAGCTATGCACGTGCTATGCGGCGTGCAATGCCTTGACCGTGGGTGATTGGCCGACGACGGTTGGGGCATATAGCAATGGTTTCTGTCCTCCAGCCGCAGATCGGGGCTGGAGCACCAGGGTCGAGTCGCGGTGAGGCGTTGCAGGGCTGCGGCTGCTGGCGGTCTCCACGTGGCTTTTCCACCCGGGCGGCCGTGTACTCCGTGCCTCCCCGGCGGGGGTGAGCGCGACGCCGTGCGGGAGGCGGTGGAAGACCTTGCCGCCCAATCTCTGCTCCAGGGAGCCGATCGCGTGCGACAGCGAAGGCTGCGCGATCCGCAGAGTTTGGGCGGCGCCGGTGAAGCTCCCGCTCTCGGCGATCGCGAGGAAGTACTCCAGCTCCCGGCGTTCCACGCAGCTCCTCTCCGCAGCAGGGCCGCTCAGTCGTGAGCGGCCTTGAACCGGGCTCGATCCCGGTCCGCTTCGGCATCGTCGTGCAGGTCGTCGCCCAGATCGACGCGGACCCAGCGCAGTTTTCCGGTGAACGCGTTGTCCACCACCGGGTAGTCGTCGGTGACCGGGGTGGCGCGGTCGACGCCGATGTCGAAGGTCTCGTCGAAGGCGAAGTAGTACGGAATCGTCTTCGGGACCACGACTTCGCCGACCTGTTCGCCGTCGACGTGCAGCGTCACGCCACCACCCTGGCCGACACCGCCGCCGCGGTAGGCGAAGTCCACCCGGATCTCGTGGCGACCGGCCGAGATCGGGGCGCGCGCCCGCACGGTGTGCACGTCCAGGCCGAAGTAGTTGTAGGCGTACGAAAGCCGCCCGTCGTAGAAGTACACCGACCATCCGCCGAAGCGGCCGCCCTGGGCGATGATCACGCCCGCTGCCTCGTCGCCGGTCTCGATCTCAGCGGTCACGGCGTGGGAGCGGTTCTTGATGTTCGGCGCGGTTTCCTCCGTCAGCCGCTTGGCGCCGGCGTGGAAGGTGATCGACCGGCGGTCTCCCATCAGGTCGAGCCGCCCGGCCTCCTTCGGGTTCTCCCGCTCGGTCATCCGGTCGTCGAGCGGGAACACCCCGTGCCGACCGGCCTCGACGAGGAACAGCTGCTTGAGCTCGTTCAGCTTTCCCGGGTGCTCGGCGGAGATGTCGCGCGCCTGCGTCCAGTCCACCGAGGTGTCGTAGAGCTCCCACTGGTCGTCGTCGAAGTAGCGGCGCTGCTCGCCCTGGACCATCTCCCACGGCGTGCCGTGGCGGGTCACCGCCATCCAGCCGTCGTGGTAGATGCCCCGGTTCCCGACCATCTCGAAGTACTGCACGCGGTGCCGGTCCGGCGCGTCGGCGGCGTTGAAGCTGTAGAGCATGCTGGTGCCCTCGATCGGCTTCTGGGCGATCCCGTCCACCTCGACCGGGTGCGGGATGCCCGCGGCCTCCAGCACGGTGGGCACCACGTCGATCACGTGGTGGAACTGGTTGCGCACCCCGCCCTGCTCGTCGATCCCCCGGGGCCAGTGCACGATCATGCCGTCCCGCGTGCCCCCGAAGTGCGACGCGACCTGCTTGGTCCACTGGTAGGGCGTGTTCATCGCCAGCGCCCAACCCACCGGGTAGTGCGCGTGGGTGGTGGCGTCGCCGAGCGCGTCGGCGTTGTCGACGATGAACTTCGCGCTGTCGGGGATGCCGCTGGCGAAGCGGTGCTCGTTGAGCGTGCCGCCGAGCCCTCCCTCAGCGGAGGCCCCGTTGTCGCCGAGGATGTAGATGAACAGCGTGTCGTCCAGCGCGTCGAGCTCCTCCAGCGCATCGACGAGCCGACCGACCTGGTCGTCGGTGTGCTCGGCGAAGCCTGCGTAGAGCTCCATCAGCGACGCGGCCGCCCGCTGCTCGGTCGCCGACAGCTCGTCCCAGTGCGGAACGCCTTCCGCCCACGGAGCCAGCTCGGCGTCCTCGGGCACCACGCCGAGTTCTTTCTGGCGCTGCAAGGTGATCTCGCGCTGCCGGTCCCAGCCGTGGTCGAACGCGCCCCGATACTTGTCCCGGTACTCGCGGGGCACGTGGTAGGGCGCGTGGGTGGCGCCGAACGGCAGGTAGGCGAAGAACGGGTGGTCCGGCTTCAGGGACCGCTGGTCGCGCACCCAGTCGATCGCGTGCTCCACCAGGTCCTCCGAGAGGTGGTAGCCGTCCTCCGGGCGGCGTGAGGGCTCCACCGGGGTCGTCCCGTCGAACAGCAGCGGGTACCAGTGGTTCATCTCCGCGCACAGGAACCCGTAGAACTTCTCGAAGCCCTCCCCCGTGGGCCACCGGTCGAACGGCCCCGCGGCGCTGACATCCCGGGCAGGTGTCTGGTGCCACTTGCCGAAAGCCGCGGTGTTGTAACCGTTTCCACGCAGCACCTGCGCCAGCGTGGCGGCACTGCGGGGGCGGATGCCGTTGTATCCAGGCGCGGCGCTGGCCATCTCGGTGGTCACGCCCATCCCGACCGAGTGGTGGTTGCGGCCGGTGAGCAGCGCCTGCCGGGTCGGCGAGCAGATCGCGGTGACGTGGAAGCGACTGAAGCGCAGCCCGTCATCGGCGAGCCGTTCGGCGGTCGGCATCCGGCACGGGCCGCCGAACGCGCTGGGCGCGCCGAATCCCATGTCGTCGATGAGCACGACCACCACGTTCGGCGCCGATTCCGGCGGCCGCACCGGTTGCACGGGTTCGAACCGGGGCTGCTGGTCGCGCGCGTCCAGCGCGGTGGCCGAGGCGCTGACCTCGTCCGGGATCGGCAGGTGCTCGCGGGAGCGGATCGCATCGCTCATCCCAACCTCCTGGCGTCGTCGAACCGCGGAACTGCTGAACGAAGAATTGCGACCACCGGCCACCCGGAGATCACGACAACCCTATCGAACCGAATTCGGACCACCAACCAACCGAATCCCGGAACACTTGCGAACAACGCGAAAAGCCGAGTGTACGAGCAGGTCACGCAATGTTCGGGCATACCTCAGACCAGTTTGGAATAAAATCCATAGAAACCACCTATACCCCACTCAACAGAGAATTAACAAACCCTTCGGACATCTGCAACAGCCCGCTTTCTCAGTGGGCGAGACGACCGCCATCAGCCAGCGCGGCGCCGGGAGCGACCGACACGAGACCCCAGGTGCGTCCCGGACCACACGACACCTCGATGCACTCTGAGCTCGAGGGTGCAATAATGCACTATGCAATGAATCGTGCAACAAACGCGCGCAGGCGGCGCATGGCAGCGACCGCCGCGCAGATGACTTCGCACGCTCGCAGGCTGACCGCCGAACGCGGCTTGTCCGGGTTCACCGTCGAGGAGGTCTGCGAGCGAGTCGGGGTATCCCGGCGCAGCTTCTTCAACTACTTCGCTTCGAAGGACGACGCGGTCCTCGGAGTGCCTGCCCGCAGGGACGACGACGAGCTCACCGCTTGGTTCGCCGCTCGGGGAACCCCGGAAAGCCCCGGGGTTTCGGCGAATCTGCTCGACGACCTCGTCGAGCTCGCGGTGCAGCGCTGGGACACCTCCGGCATCACCACCGAAAGCGTCCGAGACGTGCGCGCCGCGTTCGAGCGCGAGCCCAGGCTGTTCACGAAGGGCATCGAGCGGATGCTGCGCGACGAGCAGTCCGACACGGAGCTCGTCGAGCGGCGCGAAGGCCTGCCACCCGGTGACCTCCGCGCAGCTGCCGCCGTGCAGCTCGTCCAAGTCCTCTGCCGGGCGGCCGCACGGGAATTCCTCACCCTGACCAGCAACGACACCTTCACGGAGATCCTGGCCCGCCGGCTCGCCGCCGCCCGCGATCTCCTCGCCCCGAAACAAGAATCCGAACGGAAGCCATGACAAGCACCGCTCCCGCACCGCTGCTGCTGACCCAGCGGCGGATCTGGATCATCTTCAGCGCGCTGATCGCGGGCATGCTGCTCGCCAGCCTTGACCAGACGATCGTGTCGACCGCGATGCCGACGATCGTCGGCGACCTCGGCGGCGTCGAGCACCAGGTGTGGATCACCACCGCCTACCTGCTGGCGACCACGATCGTGATGCCGATCTACGGCAAGTTCGGCGACGTCCTCGGCCGGCGCCGGCTGTTCCTCGTGGCGATCGCGCTGTTCACCCTCGCCTCGGTGGGTTGCGCCGTCGCCCCCGACTTCTGGACGTTCGTGGTGTTCCGGGCCATGCAGGGCCTCGGCGGCGGCGGGCTCATGATCCTGTCGCAGGCGATCATCGCCGACATCGTCCCGGCCAGCGAGCGCGGCAAGTACCTCGG
Source organism: Saccharopolyspora sp. NPDC002376 (assembly GCF_053593195.1). NCBI lineage: Bacteria > Bacillati > Actinomycetota > Actinomycetes > Pseudonocardiales > Pseudonocardiaceae > Saccharopolyspora > Saccharopolyspora sp. NPDC002376. Next base: position 23,300 of record NZ_JBSFBZ010000057.1, on the reverse strand, counting down.
CCCGCTCGGCGGCATCTTCGGCCTGTCAGCCATCGGCGGCCCGCTGCTCGGCGGGTTCTTCGTCGACCACCTGACCTGGCAGTGGGCGTTCTACATCAACATCCCGATCGGCATCCTCGCGTTCATCATCGCGCTCGCCGCGCTGACGCTGCCGGACAAGAAGGCCACCCAGCCGATCGACCTGCTCGGCGTCGTGTTCCTCTCAGTGGCCACGACGTGCCTGATCTTCTTCACCGACTTCGGCGGCGACAAGGCGCACGGCTGGAGCGCTCCCGAGACGTGGGCCTGGGGCGCCGGTCTGCTGGCCTCGGCGATCGCGTTCGTCATCACCGAAGCTCGCGCCGCGGACCCGATCATCCCGCTGAGCCTGTTCCGCAACCCGATCTTCATCAACGCCACCGCGATCGGCCTCACGCTGGGTCTCGGCATGTTCGCCGCAATCGGGTTCGTGCCGACGTTCCTGCAGATGTCGTCGGGCACCTCGGCGGCCGCCTCCGGTCTGCTGATGCTGCCGATGATGGTGGGTCTGCTCGGCACCTCGATCACCTCGGGCGCCATGATCACCAAGACCGGGCGCTACCGGATCTTCCCGATCCTGGGCACGATCATCACCGGCGCGGCCATGGTCATGATGACCACGCTGACCGCCGACACCCCGGTCTGGCTGATCTGCGCCTTCCTGTTCGTGTTCGGCGCGGGCCTCGGCCTGATCATGCAGGTGGTCGTGCTGGTGGTGCAGAACGCGGTCCCGCCGGCCATGATCGGCACCGCGACCAGCACCAACAACTACTTCCGCGAGGTCGGCGCCTCGCTCGGCGTCGCGGTGTTCGGCACGATCTTCACCACCCGGCTCACCGAGAACCTCACCGACGTCTTCACCACGGCGGGAGCCTCGGCGGCCGATGCGTCGACCGCCACCGCGACGCTGGACCCGAAGACGCTGAGCCAGCTGCCCGGACCAATCCGCGACGGCGTGGTCACGGCCTACGCCGACGCCCTCGCCCCGGTCTTCTGGTACCTGCTGCCGTTCATCGGCATCGCCTTCCTCCTGGCCTTGGTCCTCAAGCAGATCCCGCTGTCGGACGTCGCGGGCCTCGTCGCCCGCGGCGAAGCGGTCGGCGGAGAGGAAGCGGAGCGCCTCGAAGCCGAGCAGCGCAACGGCAAGAAGCCGGAAGCCGCTGCCGTGCAGGAGGAAACCCCCACCACCTGACCCGCAGCGTCACCCTGGGTGGTGTCAATTTCGCGAGAAATTGGCACCACCCAGTTTTGCATCTCCACAGCTCAGAGCTCCGCCTCGGGGCACCGCCACCCTTGGGGTGGTCAATTTCGCGCGAAATTGACCACCCCTAGGGTGACGGCGTCTGGCGCATACATAAAGTCGGGCACCCGCAGCCAGGCGGCGTCTGAGGTTCCGCTACCCGCACCGCCACGCAAAACGAGGATGGAAAAACCTCAATGGCCTTGGGCTGCGAAGAGGAAGGCTGGGGGTTCACCTCCGCCGTGGCATTCGATCGCGGCTCCGCTGACGTAGGAGGCCAGGTCGGAGGCCAGGAAGAGCGCGACGTTGGCGATCTCCTCCGGTCTCGCCATGCGTCCCAGCGGGATGGTGCGCTCGATCGCCGCCACGCCGTCGTCGCCGCCGTAGTGGTCCCCGGTCAGCTCGGTCCGGCACAGGCCGACGTTGATCGAGTTCATCCGCACCTTCGGAGCCCACTCCACCGCCAGCGAGCGGGTCAGCGAGTCCAGTCCGGCCTTCGCCGCGCCGTACGCGGCCGTGCCGGGCGAGGGCCGGAGCGCGCTGATGGACGAGATGTTCACGATCGCGCCACCGGTGTCCTGCTTCTGCATCGCGGCGTTGGCGGCCTGGGCGACGAGCAGCGGCCCGGTGAAGTTGAGGTCCACGATCTTGCTGTGGAAGCGCGGTGAGGCGTCCGCCGCCATGACGTACGGCGCTCCCCCGGCGTTGTTCACCGCCACGTCGATGCGACCGTGCTGCTCGAGCACGCGATCCACCATCGCCTGCACCGAATCCGCGTCCCGCACGTCGCAACGCAGGTGCGTCGTCCCCGGCGCCGGTTCGTCCACTTCGGACCGCGCACAGGTGACCACCTGCGCACCGGCCGCCACGAAGGCGGCGGCGATGGCCCGGCCGATGCCCTTGGTCCCCCCGGTGACCAGGACGACCCGTCCCGCCATGTCCAGCTCAACCGCCATGCGCACCTCCGGCGCTCGAGAACCTACCGAGCAAACGTTAGGTTGATGCGGTCGGGCGATCAAGCGGCGATCCCGCCGAGCAGGACTGCGAGGTGCTGACCGGCCACGACATGGCGCCCCGGACGGGCATCGCGGATGGGTGCTGCGGTGTCCGCGCCGTCGTGGGCTACCGATCGCGCAGTTCGTCCCGGACGGCCTTCTCCGCGGGGTCCAGTTCCTCCAAGGCGAGCTGGAGGGCACCCATCGCCGACCCCGTCTTCAAGGCGAATCGCGCCTGGGAGATCGGTCGGGGCAGCGGGCTCCGCTGGTAGGCGTCCGCCGCCTTCTCCGCCGCTTGGATAGCACCGACCGCGGATGCAAGACGCTCCTGGAGCCGATCCCCCTCGGCGTCGAGCAGCTCCGCGGCACAGGAGGTGACCTTGTCGGCGGCCCCGTCCAGCTCGCCGGCACGATGGATGCAGGACGGCGTTTTGAAGGTCGCCAACAAGGCACGGACCTTGCGGAGTCCTTCTGCGGCATCTGCGTGCATGCGGCCATCATGCCCGATTCAGCATCATGGCCGTTCACAGGCGCATTCCCGGACCCCACCAGTCCCGTTGTGCAGCACTCGAACGCGGCATTGACCTGTCCGAGCCGGCGAAGGCGCGCCCCGAACATCCTCGCGCGTTCCTCCGGCCAGCGCCGATGTTGAGCCGTCACGCGGTGCTCCTCTGCTCTGCAGCGTGGTTCCTGGACTGCAGTCGCCCAACCCGGTCGCCGTGAGCGCCTTGCCTTGGATTCCGTTCTCATGCATGCCAATACCTGAGAACGGACAGTCTTCGCCGCTCAAGGAACGCTGGTGCAAGAGATGAATCCGCCGACGAGGGCGCCGTAGACGACGTGTCCCAGGAGCGTGACCGCCGGTGTCGCCACTCCGTAGTTGAGCAGGAGGAACCCCGGCGGTTCGAGCAGCGCGGTGTCGGGAGCGCTGGTGAGGTTGGTTCCCATCCGCGGGTGCACCACCGGCAGCAGGAGGTTCACCAGCGCGGTGCCGGCGAACAAGCCGTGGACCAGACCGAACAACGCCCCCAACCACCAGCTGCTGGTGCCGAGGGCCGTGAACAGCCCGAAGTAGCCCAGGGCGAACAGCTCCCCGAAGACGAAGTGCGCCAGGTAGCCGAGGGCTTTCGCTCGCGAGCGGTTGACCGTGAGGCAGGTGCCGAGCAGGAACGGGAGGTCGATGCGGGTCAGCTTGAGCTCGTTCGCCGCGCGCAACGCCGTGGTCAGCACCAGGGTGCCGATGAATCCGCCGGCGAGCGCTCCCCAGATCGTCACGACGTCATCGCCCGCTCGGTGATCGCGCAGGCTGCGCTGATCAACGCCAGATGAGTCAGGCCCTGCGGCATGTTCCCCAGGAAATCCCCGGTGGTCGGGTCGATCTCCTCGCTGTAGAGGCCCACATCGTTGGCCAGCCCGACCAGTTCGTCCATCAACTCCGCGGCCTCTTCGAGGTGTCCACTGCGAGCGAGGGCCTCAGCCAACCAGAACGAGCAGGCCACGAACGCTCCCTCGGTCCCCTGCAGGCCGTCGTCGCCGCCGTAGCGGTACACGAACGGTCCGCGAGCCAGGTCGCGGCGAATGGCCTGGATCGTGCCGCGCATCCGAGGATGCTGCGGACTTGCATAACCTCGCAGCAGTCCGAGCAAGACGCTGACGTCCACCTCCTCGACGCCGGCGCTGCGCACGTAGCTGTCCTGGTCCTCGCTCGCACAACGCGTTTCGATGAAAACCTCGATCGCGTCCTGCTCCCGTCGCCACGCGCGTGCGTGCCGGTGGGAAAGCAGCCCTCGTTCGGCCAACCGCAGCGCGCGGTCGAGAGCGATCCAGCACATCATCTTCGACTGGGTGAAATGTTGGGGCTCGCTGCGGACTTCCCAGATCCCCGCGTCCGCTCGCCGCCAGTTCGCGCAGACGAAATCGGCCACCCTCGCCAACCGCCGAGCGATGTCGGCATCGAGCTGGCCGCTGGCCGTCGCGTACGCCCAGGCCGTCTGCAACAGTTCGCCGTAGATGTCCAGCTGCAACTGCTCGGCGGCGGCATTGCCCGCCCGCACCGGCGCTGACCCTCGGTACCCCTCCAGCGCGAGCGCCCGCTCGGGTGCGCGGACCCCGCCGTCGAGCCGGTACAGCGGGCGCAGGCGCGGCTCGGTCAACTGGGTGGCGTGCATCAGCCACCAGAAGTAGGCCTGCGCCTCGCCGGGGCACCCGAGGGAGAGGAAGGCGTCCAGGGTGAAGACGGAATCCCGCAGCCAGGAGAACCGGTAATCCCAGTTTCGCCCTCCGCCGATCTCCTCGGGAAGCGACGAGGTAGCAGCCGCGGCCACTGCGCCCGACGGGGCGAACACCAGCAGCTTCAGCGCCAGCGCACTGCGCGTCACGGCTTCCTGCCACGGCCCGGCGCCGGAGCGATCCCGCAGCCAGGCCCGCCAACGGCGGCCCGTCTCCTCCAGCCGCGCCGCGCACTCCGAGCGCGCGGGCACCACCAGCGGCTCTTCGTGCGCGAAGCTCAGCGCGAGTTCCGCCTGCGAACCCATCCGGATCTCGAACCCGCCTTCGATCGCCGCACCGGTGCACACCGGCTCGCCCGCGCCCCAGGTGCACACGGCCACCGCGTCGGTGCCTGCCGACGCGATCGGCACGCCTGCTCGCCGGTCGATGCGCGGATCTGCGGTGCCGTAGCCGAAACGGGGCTGCACGTGCCAGCGCACGGGCACTGCGCCTGACAGTCCTTCGACCTTGCGGACCAGTTCCCGGGTGGGTGCCAACGCCGTTCCGGGCAGCGTCAAGGCGTCGGTCACCCGGACCGCGCCCTCGGCCGTGGTGAACGTCGTCTCCGCGACGTTCGTGTCCGGGAGGTACCGGCGGTTCACCTGGTAGGGCGGCTCGGGTTCCAGCGCGAAACAGCCTCCCCGCCGCGCGTCGAGCACTGCGCCGAAGACCGTCGGTGAGTCCAGGTCCGGCATCGTCAGCCAGTCCACCGAACCGTCCCGGGCGAGGAGGGCCACGGTTCGACCATCACCCAGCGCCGCGTATTCCCGCAGCGGCGCATACCCCTCCCGACGCGGCACTGCGACGCGTGAGCCGTTCCCGGAATCGAACCCGATCATCGAACTCCCCGAACTGCCGCTCAGATGGCTGCGACCCGAACCGACCGCCAGCTGACGAAGCTGGTCACGCCATTCCACAACGTTCCCACTGCGCCAGACTGCGACAGCGCAGCAGAACTCGGCCAAGGCCTTTCTGCCCTGCACCGAGGGCGGACTGCCGAAGCGGACTTCTCCGCCGGTCAGGACGGCGCGCTCCCCCACCTCCGCGCCGAAGGCGACCGCGCTCGCATCGGCGCCCCAGCAGCCGACCGAGAGCTGGTCGCCGGGGAAGACCGACGAACTTCTGCTGGAGGCCACCGCCCCCCTCCAAGCGGTGCGCGACCTGGTCGCAGACCATCGCCCCGAGGCGCGAACGATCCTGGATTGTTGCGGCAGGGCGCCGTCAAAGTCGGGTTTGTGTGGTGTGGCCTGGGGTTTCGTAGGTGTGTGAAGCGGGCACGGCGCGATCAGAGATGATCTTGGTTACAACGGGTGATCGCCTTCGACGGCAAGCCCCTCCGAGGAGCCCGCGACACCGCGGGCAATCTCGTACACCTGCTCGCCGGACTCTGCCAGCACACCTCGGCCGTATTGACCCAGATCGCCATCGGCGCGAAGACCAATGAGATCCCTATGCTCACCACACTTCTAGACACCCTCGATCTCGACGGCGCGGTGGTCACCGCTGATGCGCTGCACTGTCAGCGCGACACCGCCCAGCGCATCCGCGACCGCGGCGGCCACTACATCCTCACCATCAAAGGCAACCAGCCCAGTCTCCGCAAACGCGCGAAAAGCCTTCCCTGGAAAGACATTCCACCGCTCGCGGTCTCCCGCGAACGTGGGCACGGCCGACAGGACACCCGTACCCTCAAAGCCACCGAACTGGCGACGAGTATCGGATTTCCCGGTGCGGCCGAGGTTCTACGGCTGCCCCGCACCCGCACGATCCGCGAAACCGGCAAACGTACCCGCGAAACCTTCTACGCCGTTACCAGCCCCACCCTCGCCGACGCCCACCCCGAGCAAATCGCCGCCTGGATCCGCGGCCACTGGCTCATCGAGAACCAACTCCACCACGTCCGCGACGTCGCCTACGACGAAGACCGCTGCCAAATCCGCACCGGATCCCCCCAGGTCATGGCCACCCTCCGCAACACCGCCATCAGCCTGCTCCGCCTCACCGGCCACACCAACATCACCGCCGCCACCCGACACCACGCCCGCGACTTCAACCGCCCCGTCGAACTACTCCTGACATGCTGAAACACGACTTTGACGCAATCCTGGCCCAGAAGTTGATCGAGGCTCGTATAATATTCACAGCAGAATTCAGGAGCGCGAAGGAAACGCGCGAGTATTTCAAGAAGGGGTCACGTGGGTAACTCGAAAAATGAAGCAGCTGAAATCGCCAAGTGGGAATCAGGGGCTCGTTCGCTGCTTGTCGCCACTGCCGATCGCGTAGAGATCTCGCCCCCTGCGCGGATCCTTGATGACCCCTCTCTGCTCTTTGATGTCTTTCAGGATCTACTTGACTCGATATCAGTGGAGGATATATCCGACGAAGAGCTCTACACGCTTACCTCGCAAATTGCGGCCCTGGTGGCCCAAGTTCTTATCACGGAGAACGGTGCTCAGTGGATCCTCGAGGAGGATACCAGGTCAATCTCAGCAGGCAATTATGTGCTGTCTCGCAGGCAAGAGGGAAGCGCGGCCCCGTACCGGGTAGACCCTTTCTTGATGGCGAAGACTGAAATCGAATCAGAAGAGTTCGAAATGTCCCGACTCGTTGACCAGGCCCGAACCCTCATCACTTGGAACCTGTAAAAACCTTGCTCTCGTCTGGCATGACAAAGCAGAGGTTTCGAATTGACCCGCTACGCCGATATCCCCGAACCCATCCGTTCCGGAATAGTCGTCGTCGATCCGACACCGGCACCCCAGCCAGGGCGCCGAATTGCCCGCCGTTCGCCCTCCGTGCGCAAATCAACCACGGCTTGCCTGAGACGGTATTTCCCTTGCCTGCAAGGACCTTGACACACCGGAGCCGCACCCCGAGCCGGAGCCAGCAGAGGTTTTCCTATTCGAGGAGAGCCTTTCCTAATTGCAAGGCCGATGACGTGAATGAGGTAAGTCTTTCCTTGATTGCGATTCGCAGAGCATCGGAATAACGTCCCTAATCGTGGCTATCTCAGATATCGCCGATCCCTCCTTTGATACGGATACTCCCGAGTTCGATCGGCCGCGCACCGTCCTGCTCGAACAGCGGCTCAACGCGCTGCGGGCCGGCGTCCTCGGCGCCAACGACGGGATCGTCTCGACCGCGGCAGTCCTCGTCGGTGTGGCGGGCGCGACGGTGTCCACCGGACCGATTCTCACGGCCGGGCTCGCGGCAGCGATCGGCGGAGCGGTGTCCATGGCCCTCGGCGAGTACGTGTCGGTCTCCAGCCAGCGCGACAGCGAACGGGCGCTCATCGAGCGGGAACGCCGTGCGCTGGACGAGGACCCGGAACGCGAGCAGCGGGTTCTCGCCCACCTCTACGTGGAACGAGGAATCTCCGCGGGCACCGCACACCGGGTCGCCGAGGAGCTCTCCGCCCACGACCCGCTCGCAGCACAGGTACGCGAGCGGCACGGCATCGACCAGGACGACGTCGCCAGTCCCTGGCACGCCGCCATCGCCTCATTCCTTGCCTTCTCGATCGGCGCCGTACTGCCGATGCTCGCGATCCTGCTGCCCGGTCCCGGTCTGCGCGTGCCGGTGACGTTCGCCGCCACTCTCACCGCGCTCGCCCTGACTGGCGCGATCGCCGCCTGGATCGGTGGCGGATCCCGAGCACGAGCCGCGGCCCGGGTCGTGGTCGGCGGCGCGCTGGCACTCGGCGCTACCTACGCCGTCGGCGCTCTTCTGGGCACAACTGGAGTGCTGTGAGGGTGTCAAGATCGGTCTGCATAAACCTGATTTTCGGCACTCTCCTCTCGCTTCTCACGCCGCCCCCGCCAGGGGAGGAAGCGCAGCCTGCCGTTCGCGGGCGAACTGCTCGCGGAGGTCCAGGTCGCCGGTCCAGTACCAGCCGTGGCGGACGCGCTCGGCGTTGGCCGCCGGGTTCTCGTAGTAGCCCTCGAACTTCGCGGTGCCTTCGGTGTTGACGATCTCGCCGATGGACTCCTCGGCGTTGCGCACCCGGCCGTGCTCGTCCAGCTCCGCGGGTGGGCACGTCGCGCGGGTCACCGGGTCGACCACGCGGATGCCCGCGTGCGCCGGAACGCCGAGCGCCGACGGCGGACCGTCCGGCGCCTAGTTGATCATCCCAGCGCTCTCGCTCGACCCGTAGCCCTCGTACAGCTTCGCCCCGAAACGGCGCTTGAACTCGGCCTGCTCCTCGGGCGAGGCCTCGGTGCCGAACCCGTGCGTCAGCGTGTTCTCCGCGTCGTCCGGTCGTTCCGGCTGGCCGAGGAGGTAGCCGAGCGCCTTGCCGACGTAGGTGAAGTAGGTCGCGCCGTAGTGGCGCACGTCCGCCAGGAATCCCGACGCGGTGAACTTCGGAGCGAGCGCCACGCACGATCCCGCGAGCAGCGCGGGCGCCCACAGCGCCATCAGGGCGTTGCCGTGGAACAGCGGCATGCAGCAGCAGACGTCGTCGCAGCCGATGCTGTACTTCGCGGTGTTCTGGCGGGCAAGTCCGACGAGCCGTCCCTGGGAGCAGATAGCGGCCGGCTCTCGTCGCGCAACCCTCGGAGCATGGCCGCGCGAGCCGCGCTGTCCCTGACCACCTCGTCCCAGGTCCAGGTCAACTCCCGACTGCGCAGCCCGGGCCGGTCGTCGCCGACGCGGTCGAGCAGAAGATCGGCGATCGTGCCCAGTCGTTCGCTCATCGGCCCTCGCGGTTCAGGAGAGGTGCGGAAATGCCGCGAAGGTAGGACGTTTCGCGATCCCGCACCTCGTCCAGCCCCGCTCACCGGGAAGTCTGGCTGTGACAGGTTGGGGCGGCGGGGGTCACCGATTGGCGGCCAGCACTGCCGCAAGGCCTTCTTGCAGATCCTCGACGAAGTACTCGGGAACCTCCAGCGACGGGAAATGTCCCCCGGTTTCGGGCGACCTCCAGCGGACGATCTGCCGGTACCGCTCCTGCGCCCAAGGACGCGGACACTTCTCGACGTCGCGGGGATACATGCTGATTGCCGACGGGACGTCGACCCGAAGTTCGGGGTCGAGCGAGTTGTGGCTTTCGTAGTAGATGCGGGCCGCCGATGCGCCGGTCCGCGTCAGCCAGTACAGGGTGACGTCGTCAAGAACCCTGTCTATGGAGATCGTCTCGAACGGGCTGTCTTCGGTGTCCGACCACTCGGCGAACTTGTCGAGGATCCAGGCGAGAAGCCCGACCGGTGAATCGACGAGCGAGTAGCCGATGGTCTGCGGTCGGGCCGCCTGCTGCTTCGCGTACGCCGCGCGGTGGCGCCAGAAATCGCGGGTTTCCTCGGCCCACTCGCGCTCGACCTCAGTCAGCCCGTCCGTCGTCAACCCGGGCGGTCCCTCCGCGAACGTCGTGTGGATGCCGAGAACGTGCGCCGGGAACCTGCCGCCGAGAACCGTGGTGATATTGCCTCCCCAGTCGCCGCCGTGGGCTGCGAACTTGCGGTAGCCGAGCCTTCCCATCAGTTCCACCCATGCGGCCGCGATCTTCTCGGTTCCCCACCCGGTGGTGGCCGGCTTGTCGCTGTAACCAAAGCCCGGTAGCGATGGAACCACGACGTGGAACGCCAGCGCGTCTGCATCTTTCGGATCTGCCAGCTCGTCCACTACATCGATGAACTCCGCAATGCTGCCCGGCCAGCCGTGCGTCAAGATCAGAGGAGTGGCATCTGCGCGCGCGGATCGGCGGTGCAGGAAGTGGATTCCCAGATCGTCAATGGTCGTGCGGAACTGGCCGATCCGGTTGAGGCGCTCTTCGAACGACCGCCAGTCGTACCCGGTGCGCCAGTAGTTCACGACATCGACGAGGTCGGCGAGAGGAACGCCCTGTTCCCATCGGCGAGGGTCGGGCGCGGCGCGATAGACCGTCTCAGCTTCCGGCAGCCGCGCCGCGGCCAGTCGCGCGCGCAGATCGTCGAGGTCAGCGTCAGTTGCGCGGGCTTCAAATGCTTGCACGTCGCTGGTTGGACGGGGCATGAGACCTCCTGGCCATCGCGGAGCCGGCGTGGACCTGTCGCGAACCGGCTAAGGCGGTTCTAACAGGCCTCGATGTCAGCGTGCAACCCGCTAAGGTGGTTCCATGGGTGCTCAGTTCCCTGACTTCCGTCTCGGCAACGTGCTGGCGACCAGCTTCACGGCGACGCTGACGGAGCGGCGTGGCAACGCCGTGGAACGCATTCCCACACCGCAGCGACTCGTCGACTGGCTGGCAGTGAACGGCCTCGCCGTGGAGTCCTGCACCCCCGCCCAGCTCGAACTCGCTCGGGAACTGAGGGAATCAATTCACGCCGCCGCGACAGCGACCGCGATCCAAGACGCTCTCCCCGCGTCTGCTGTCCGGATCATCAATGACTGCAGCATTCAGGGGCGGGCCGCGGCTGTCCTGACGCCCGAGGGCAATCGTCAATGGCGACTCAGCTCGGCTTCCTGCGTAGAAGATGCCCTGGGCGTGATCGCCGCCGACGCGATCAGCATCATCGCAGGCGAACGAGACGGAAAAATGGCCTTGTGCGCATCGCCGACCTGCCGAGCCGCCTTCTTCGACACCAGCCAAAGTCGCACCCGCAGATGGTGCGACATGGGCACGTGCGGGAATCGTCAGAAGAAAGCGCGCTTCAACGCCAACCAGCGCAAGAACCCCAGGTCGGCAAAGTAATCGCTCCCCTCGGCGCACTTCTGGAGCCACTTCGAACCGGCACTGCGGGGCCACCTCTCGTTGGCATGGGCAGAAGTCAGCCGAAAAAGGCCTGACCGCCGTCCAGCGGCAGGGTGGCGCCGGTCAGGTAGCGCAGGTCCGGGCCGAGGAGGGCCACGACCGCACGTCCGATGTCGGCTTCGCACTCGCCGATGCGGCCGAGCGGGATGGATTTGACGAACTCGGCGGAATGGCGGTGGTGTCGGTGACGTCGATCAGGAACGGTTCGGCCTGGCCGCCGCGCTCGCGGATCAGCGCGCAGGTGGCGCTCAGCTTCGCTTCGGTGCGCCCGGTCACCGCCACGGATGCCCCTTCCCCGGCCAGAGCCAGCGCGATGCCCTGCCCCACGCCTTGCCCCGCACCCGTGACCAGCGCGACCTTGCCCGCCAAACTGCTCATGCAGCACCTCCTGCGCATCGTCGTGCACCCACAGTGGTGCGATCACCGCGGTTCCGAGCGCGTTGTCCCACTCAGCGGGAGAGGCTCACCCCTCGTCCAGGCGAATGCAGCGGATCAGCACAATGCACGAAGTCGGACAGGGCACCCCGAGGCCGCTCGCCGAGCAGCGGAAGTGCGTTGAGCCACAGATACGAGCGATATGGATACCCCCGGGGGTACCTTCGAATCAGGAGGCGAGAGACATGCAGATGCGACCAGAAATGCTCGGCGACGCGCTAACTCGACTGAAGCGCGCGAAGGGCCAGCTGGCCAGCGTGATCGAATCGATCGAAGAGGGCGACGACTGCGCCGCGGTGCTCACCCAGCTGGCAGCTGTTTCCCGAGCTCTGGACCGCGCGGGCTTCAAAATCGTGGCCAGCGGAATGCGCTACTGCCAGCAGGCCCGAGAAGAAGGCGAAGAACCCCCGATGACCGAGCAGGAGCTCGAACGCCTCTTCCTCGCCCTCGCCTGACTTCCCGACCGACCTGACCGCCGGACACTCGTGTCCAACCGATACCCCCCGGGGTATAAGAGGTGAATCGACGTGACGGAACGCCCCCAGACCGACGGCCTCCACGTCGAGGTCCTGGAGACCTCCTCGCTGGGTGACCGCAGCTACCTGGCCACCGATGGTCGACGCGCCGTGGTGATCGACCCTCAGCGCGACATCGACCGCATCATCGCCACGGCCGGGCGCCTTGGCGTGCAGATCGCGCTAGTCCTCGAGACGCACGTGCACAACGACTACGTCTCCGGTGGCCTGGAACTGGCCCGCCTGACCGGCGCCGAGTACGGCATCGCCGCCGCGGACAACGCGCCGTTCGGGCACCTCCCGCTGCAGGACGGCGACCTGCTCGACGTCACCGACCGCCTCCAGGTGCGCGTCGTGGCCACCCCCGGGCACACCTTCCACCACCTGTCGTATGCGCTGGAGGACTCCGGCGAACCGATCGGCGTGTTCACCGGCGGCTCCTTGCTCTACGGGACGACCGGGCGCACCGACTTGCTCGGCACCGAGCACAGCGAGGTACTGGCCCGGCACCAGTACCAGTCCGCGCGCAAGCTGGCCGACCTGCTGCCCGCCGGGGCGCGGATCTGGCCGACGCACGGGTTCGGCAGCTTCTGCTCGGCGACCCAGGCCAGCGGCGACTCGTCGACGATCGGCGAGCAGCAGTCGGTGAATCCCGCGCTGTCGTTGGCCGAGCACGACTTCGTCGAGACCACGCTGTCCGGCCTGGACGCCTACCCCGCCTACTACGCCCACATGGGCATCCGCAACATCACCGGCCCGGACCCCGTCGACCTCCGCGCACCTGCCGAGGCGACCCCCGCCGAGCTCGCCGAGCGTCTGGGCCGCGGGGAATGGGTGGTGGACCTGCGGGCCCGCAAGGCCTACGTCGACTCCCACCTGGCCGGCACGATCAGCCTCGGTCTGGACGGCCCGATGGCGACCTGGCTGGGCTGGATGATCGAGTGGGGTTCGCCGATCACGCTGGTCGGCGAGTCGAGCGAGCAGATCGCCGACGCCCAGCGCGAGCTCGTCCGCATCGGCATCGACCGGCCCGCCGCAGCGGCGACCGGGCAGCCCGCGGAACTGGCCGCAGACGAATCCCAGCTGGTCAGCACCCAGACCGCCACCTTCACCGACCTGGCCGCCGCCCTCAACGGCGAGCCCGGTGCACGCCCGAACGTCGAGGTCGTGCTCGACGTTCGGACGAACAACGAATGGCGTGCCTCGCACGTCGACGGCGCCGTGCACATCCCGCTCTACGAGCTGGCCAACCGGATCGACGAGGTCCCGGCCGGTTCCGTGTGGGTGCACTGCGGCAGCGGTTACCGAGCCGCTGCGGCCGCCTCGCTGCTCGAATCCGCCGGGCGCACCGTCGTCGCCGTCGACGACGCGTTCGGCGCCGCCCAGTCCTCCGGCGTCGCCTTGACCGCCGGTGAATGACGACCGCCCGCACCGAAGGAGAAGCATGACCGACTCGTTGTCGATCGACGTCCCCGCCGCCCGGAAGTTAGTGGCCTCCACCCCCGGGACCAGGCTGATCGACGTGCGCACCCCCGGCGAGTTCACCGCCGCGCACATCCCCGGCTCCCACAACGTGCCGCTCGACCTGCTGCGCGCGAACCGCGCCGAGCTGACCGCCGACCACTCGGACCCGGTCGTGCTCGTGTGCGGATCCGGCGTTCGGGCCGAGACTGCCCGGGGCTTGCTCGGTGACGCGGGATTCAAGCAGCTCACCGTGCTGAAGGGCGGCATCACCGCTTGGGATCAGCAGGGAGCTCCGGTCTCCCGCGGGACCGATCGGTGCGTCGTGCCCCGCGCCGGGAAGTGGGCGATGGAGCGGCAGGTCCGCCTGGCCGCCGGTTCCCTGGTGCTCACCGGGATCCTGAGCAGCCTCATCGCCCCGAAGATGAAGTGGCTGGCCGGACTCATCGGCGCCGGACTCACCTACTCGGCGCTGAGCAACACCTGCGCGATGGCCCAGGTGCTCTCGCGGCTGCCGTACAACCGGACTCCGGAACAGGACGGGCCGGCGCTGCTCGCGGCGCTGACCTCGTCCGCGCAGCGCTGACGTCATGCTGCTGGCCATCGTTTTCGGCGTCTTGATCGGTCTCAGCACCGGTCTGCTCGGCGCCGGCGGTTCCATCCTGGCCGTCCCGGCGCTCGTGTACGGCGTCGGCCTGCCGATGAGCACCGCGGTGCCCACCGCTCTGGTAGTGGTGGCGGCGTCGGCGATCGGCGGGTTGAGCTCCCGCAGTCGGCTGAGCCTGGTGCAGTGGCCAGTGGCGATCGTCTTCAGCATCGCCGGACTTCCCGGCACGTTCGCCGGAACGGCGCTCGGCCGGACGCTGCCGCAGAACTGGCTGATGCTGGCCTTCGCGGCGCTGATGGTCGTCGTCGCCCTGCGCATGTTCCGCGGCAACGACGAGCGCAGCGGCGTGTGCCGCAAACCGGACGGCAGCATCGACCACCAGCGGTGCCTGCCGCGCTCGGCAGCTGCCGGGGCCGGGATCGGCACGCTGACCGGCCTGTTCGGCGTCGGTGGCGGATTCGTGGTCGTGCCCGCGCTGACGATGCTGCTCGGGCTGACCGCACCGCAAGCCGTCGCGAACTCGATGGTGGTGATCGCGATCAACTCGGTCACCGGGCTGGCCGCGCACGCCGGCACTGCGGCCCAGCTGGACTTCGGCGTGCTGGTGCTCTTCGCGGGCACTGCGATGCTGGTCTCGATCGCCGCAGCGCGATTGTCGAACCGGCTCCCGGAGAGCACCGTCCGCAAGGCGTTCGCCTGGGTCGTCCTGGCCATCGCCGCAGGCATGGGCATCTCGTCCACGATCAGCCTGCTCACAGCGGCCTAGCCCAGCGTCGGGGTCGTGAGTGCGAATACCGCCTCCAGCGGTTTGAGCACTCACGACCCCGATGAGTAGCAACGGAACTCGAATCATCGAGGCGCATTGATATTGATTTGCAACACTATTCGAGTTCCAGTATTTTTCTTCACCTGATATGATTCAGAAAATCGTTGCTAGCTTCGCTATGTGCGAGAACATCGTCCTAGCGAAACTGCCCTCATGGTCGCGACAGCCCGCGCCGCTCATCTCGTCGTCGACGACAGTCCCGCGATCTTCACCGACGCGCTCGCCGAGAAGTTGCTCGGCGACCGGGCTGATGAGCTGATCGGCTACCACCGACTGCACGGCGATCTCCCGTTGCTGTCTCACGCCCGGGCTAATGTCGTAGTTCGCAGCCGGTACCTCGAGGACCGGTTGGCGGCGCTCACCGATCAAGGCGTGACCCAGTACGTCATCCTGGGCGCCGGCCTGGACACCTTCGCCTACCGGAATCCCACCGCACCGCTGGCGGTGTTCGAGGTGGACCACCCGGCAACGCAGCAGTGGAAGCGACAGCTGCTGGCCGACGGCGGAATAGTAGTCCCGGAGATGCTGCGGTGGGTGCCGGTCGACTTCGAGACAGACCAGCTGATGGACCAGCTCGTGGCCGCAGGCTTCGACCTGACCCGGCCAGCGCTGATCGGCTGGATGGGCGTCACCATGTACCTCACGTGGGAGGCCGTCGACCGCACGCTCGGTGTCCTCAGTGGACTAGCGCCCGGCAGCGAACTCGTCCTCGACTACATGCTCCCCGAGCACCTCAGCGATCAGGCCACCAGGACTCATGCTTCGGCCGTGGCGCAGGTGGTGTCCGACAGCGGTGAGCCGTGGTTGTCCCGCCCCACCCCCGACGCCCTGACGACATGTCTCGCCGAACACGGCTTCGGCCCGACCAAGCACGTGCATCCCCGGGATGCCATTGACAGCGTCCTGTGGCAATGCACGGACAACCTGTCTCCCAGCGGTCTTTCGATGCTCGCGCACACCGAGCTGCGCGCGTAGTCGCCACGGCCTGGCCAAGCGCCGCTGAGAGGCCCGTTGACCTGCGATCAGCGGTTCAACGGGCCTCTCCGTCGAGCGGTGGCGATCTGCTGGGACTAGCCGCAGAGCATGTTGGTCGGGTTGGTGCGGGTGAGGGTTTCGATCCACTCGTCGCTGACGCCGAGTGCGCGCAGTTCTTCCGCGAAGATCGTTGGCACGTAGGCGAAGCCGTTGCCGCCGTGGCGCGTCCACATCTGCTTCAGGAAGACGTCGTGGCTCAGGAGCACCTGCTCGCCGTGGCCGGCCTCGACGAGCCGGGCCACACCACTCGCGGTCGTCGAGGTCGACGGCGCCGCACCCTCCTTCGGGAAGGTGATGTCCATGCCGATCATGTCGAACTCCAGCCACACCCCCCGACCGGCGAGCCCGAGCTGGTACGCGGCGTCCTCCGCCGACGGGTCCATATGGGACAGCACGACGCGCGCCGGAACAACGCCGATCTCGTCCAGCACGATGTCCAGCACCTCGTCGCCGCGGCGCTGCCAGCCGGGCAGGTGGATCATGAGCGGGACCTCGGGGTGGTCGAGCTGGGCGAGCGCCGCGGCGCGCAGCGAGGCCTGCTCCGCCGGGGTGAAGTCCGGCGACACCCCGATCTCGCCGATGATCCCCGGCCTGGCCCGGTGCGCACCTACGCCGCTGGTCAGCTCGTCGCCGATGCTCGTGGCCTGCGCTTCGACCGCCCGGGCCGCGATGCGCTCGCCCTCGAACTTCTCCAGGTAGGAGCCGCAGCCCATGACGATGTTCAGCCCGGTGCGCCGGGCCACCTCGACCAGCTTGTCGGGGTCGCGGCCGATCGCGGCGCTGGACGTGGCGTCGACGATGGTCCGGCCGCCCACCGTCTGGAAGGCCGCGATCTCGCCCATCACGTCCGCCACCGGTTTCGGGGCCAGGTTGTCCGCGCAGCAGTACGGGTCGTGCCGGAGCGCCCACGCCGCACCGGCGTCCACCGCTCGGTCCGCGAGGAACGCGCTGAACCCGTAGCTGGGTTCGTCGCGCACCCCGGACAGGTCGTTGAAGAGGTGCTCGTGAGGCAGGACCATGCCCAGCTCGCCCGCGGCGACCGGCCCGGTGACGGTCTGCACGATCCCGCCGGTCATCGCGCGGCTCCCGGTTCGTCCGCGGTGCGGGAGGGGATCATCCCGATCCCGGCGGCGACGAGCGCGAGCACGGTGCCGATCACGGTGGCGAGGTGGATCGGCTGCCCGACCGAGGGCACCACCAGGTCCAGCAGCAGCGAGCCGACCAGCTGACCGGCCACCGACCCCAGCCCGAGGAGCAGCAGCCCGAGGCCGCGCACCAGCAGCGCCATGAACCCGATCGACAGCAGGCCCAGCACCCCGCCGGTGTACATCCACCACGTCGGCGGCAGCGAGAACTGGGCGGTGCCCAGCGCCAACCGGACCAGCAGGCCGGCCAGCAGCACGACGAACCCGACCAGGAAGTTGAAGGTGATCGAGACCAGCATCGAACCGGATTCCCGTGCCACGGCGGCGTTTCCGGCCGGCTGCCAACCGGCGAGCAGGCCCGCCGCGAAGGGCAGGACGGCCAGCGCGATCGCATGCGGCACGTGGAAGCTCGGCCAGATGGTGACCGCGGTGGCCGCGACGGCCAGCGCCGCGCCGAGGCCACGGGTGATCGAGATCGGCTGCTTGACCGTGGCGGTCACCCCGATGCGGTCGCAGATCACGCCGGAGATGACCAGGCCCGCGATCAGGGTGATCTGGAAGACCGCGACCCCGAGCACCCCCACCGAAATGCCTTCGGAGAGCACCACCGCGCCGCCGCACAGCCCGGCCAGGTAGTTCCACCAGCCGATGCGCCGGCTGCGGATCAGGCTCGGGATGCTCAGCGCCTGACGACGCGTGCTGGGGCGTGCGAAGACGATCACCAGCATCAGCACCAGGCCGCTGCCGAACGAGATCACCGCGGCGCTGTTGCCGTCACCGACGGTCGCGCCGAGCGCGCCGTTGACCGCGGACTGCATCGGGCTGAGCATGCCGACCAGGACCGTCAGCAGGACCAGGACGGTCGTGGTGGCTCCCCTGGCCGCCCGGCCGGACGTGGCCGGCGGGCTCAGCTCGGGAGCGGGCGTGTTGGTCATGGCGGTGCGACTCCTTTGTCGTCCGTGCTGCACCGGTGGGATTGCTGCGGATTGCTCGAACTGCGTAGTTGAGCTGGAGGTGTGCCGCGCTGCCCGAGTGCCTGTTTTCGAACCTGCTTTTGTCTTTGTCTTGAAGCGCCGAAGGCGCTTAGCCCACCCTCGGCACTGGCACCGCCGCGGGTTCTCAGACTGTGCCCGCCCGACTTGGGCTCTTGGCGAGGACAGCGCGTTTGCCGTGTATTGGTGAGTCTGGAAAACAGGTTCTGCGGGCAGGGGGTGGAAGGGCTACCTACCGGCCGCCGGCCAACCAGGTGACCGCCTGGTGGAACAGCCGACGGTACCCGTCCCATTCGAGGAATTCGGTCGGCGCCCAGTGCGGCGAGATGTCCGAGGCGAAGGCCAGGGTGCGGCCCGCGCCTTCGGTGCGCACCGCCAGCAGCGGCCGCGACTCGACGGTGGCGAGCACGGTCGCGTCGGACTTGGCGACCAGCTTCTGGTAGCCGAGCAGGGCCGGCCACTGCGCGTCCAGGCCCTCGACGACCGGGTGCGCGGTGCCGGTGAGCTCGCCGAAGACGCCTTCCGGGGACTCCACCCGGTCGTCGTAGGGCAGGATCTCCACGGGCAGCACTTCCTCGATCGGCGTGTCGTGGAAGTTCGCCTTGCCCTGGAAGCCCTGGAAGCTGAGGTACCCGCCGGCCATGGCCAGCCCGCCGCCGGCGCGCACCCACTCGGCCAGCAGCTTGAGCCGGTTCGGGAACCGGCGGCCCTGGTTGAACACCTGCGGGTGCAGCAGCAGCGAGTTCGCGCCGATGTCCGAGAGGATCACCACGTCGTACTCGCCGAGCTCGTCGAGCGACGCGGGGAAATCCGTTGCGACGAGGTGCGACAGCAGGTGGACCACGTCGTGGCCTTCTGCGCGCAACGCCGCGAGCAACGCCTCGGCCCCGATCTCGAGCTGGGCGCGATCGATGGCGTCGAAGCCCTTGACGTCGGTCGTCCGGGCCACCCAGGACTCCCCGGCCAGCAGCACGCGGCTCAATTCCGCCTCCTCGATTGGATGATGTTGCGCAAATTTTGCGCTCGATGTTGCGCAAACTAATCCGCGCCGCGCCCTTCGTCAAGCGTCGACCTGAGCCGCCTTGCCGATACACTGCGCCCAGAGCACTCGATGGAAGGGGCGCGGATGACATTGACGCGCGTTGCGCAACGTGCGCAAGTGTCGACCTCGACAGCGTCGCGCTACTTGCGCGGCCAACTGAAGGTGCAGCCCGAGACCGCCGCGCGGATCGACGCCGCCGTTCAGGAGCTGCACTACGAAGTGCGCCCGGCGGCCACCGCGGGCAACGGGCGCGACCACGCGCCGGTCATCGCGCTGATCGTCCCGGAACTGGCCAACCCGTTCTTCGCCGCACTGGCCGAGGAGATCGCCACCGCCGCGGCCGTCAGCGGCGCCTCGCTGGTCATCGGGGTCACCGGTCGGCAAGCGCAACGCGAGGCCAAGGTCAGCGATTTCGTCGCAGGCACCGAGGACATCGACGGGATGATCTACGTCGGGATGCACCGCGAGAACCCGCGGCTGCTCCAGGCCATCGCCGACGGGCTGCCGGTGGTCGTCCTGGACGAGGAGATCGCCAACACCGCCGGAGTGGACACCATCGGGGTGGACAACTACGGCGGCGCCTACCAGGCCACCGCTTACCTCGCGCAGCTCGGCCACCAGCGCATCGCGCACATCGCCGGACCGCGCGAGCTGTCCACCACCCGCGACCGGCTGCGCGGGTACCGCGACGCGATGGAGCACGCCGGGCTGGAGGTCGACGAAGGCCTGGTCCTGCACGGCCCCTACACCGAGCAGTTCGGCGCGAGCACCTTCCCGTACCTCACCGGGGCTGCGCAGCCGCCCACCGCCGTTTTCATCGGCAGTGACATCGCCGCGGTCGGCGTCCTCGGCGCCGCCGAACTGCACGGCCTGAGCATCCCCGAAGACCTCTCGGTGGTCGGCTGCGACGGCATCCGGGTCGGCGAATGGCTGCGCCCGAAGCTCACCACCCTGCAGCAGCCCGTCGCCGAGCTGGCCCGCGGCGCGCTCGAACTCGTCCACGCCCGCATCGCCGACCCCGGCAGCAGCACCGTGCGGCGGAACTTCCCGCTGCAGCTGGTCATCCGCGGTTCCGCTGTTCCGCCCAAGCACTGATCCGGAGGACCCCGTGCCCGATCCGATCGCGCTCGCCCAACAACTCGTCCGCCTCGACACCCGCGCTGCGGGCGAGAAGGCCGCCGCCGAACTGATCGCCCCGCTGCTCGCCTCCGCCGGCTTCGAAGTCGCCCTCGACGAGCCGCGCCCCGGCCGGGCCAACCTCGTCGCCAGGTTCGGCACCGGCACCCCGCTCACCCTCACCGGGCACCTCGACACGGTGCCCGCCGATCCCGCGACGTGGACGTTCGACCCGCACAGCGGCGAGATCCACGGCGACCGGCTTCGCGGGCGAGGCAGCAGCGACATGAAGGCCGGTGTGGCGGCGATCGTCGCGGCCGCGGTGCAGGCCGCCCGCACCGCCCCGGACGAGCTGGCCGCGCAGCTGGTGTTCACCTTCGGTGAGGAAACGGGCTGCGAAGGCGCCGCCCTGCTGCCCGAACTCACGCCCAGTCCCGCGCTGCTGGTGGCCGAACCCACCGCCAACCGGATCGTGCTGGGGCACAAGGGAGTTCTGTGGCTGCGGCTCACCGCGCACGGCAAGAGCGCGCACGGGTCTCGCCCGGAACTCGGCGAGAACGCCCTGGCCGCGCTCGCCGAAACCGCCGTGCGCATCCACCGCAACGAGGACTGGCCGACCAGCCCGACGCACGGCCCGGCCACGGTCAACGTCGGCTCGTTCCACTCCGGCGTGCAGCCGAACCTGGTGCCCGACCGGGCCGATCTGGTGCTCGACATCCGCACCACCCCGGAGTTCACCGCCGCCGACGCACGCACCGCGATCACCGAACTCGCACTCCCCGGCACGGAAATCGCCGCCGAACTGGACCTGCCGGGCGTCGCGACCAGTTCCGAGGCACCGCTGGCCCGCGCCGTCGTGGCGGCGTTGCGACCGGAAAACCCCGACCAGCGCCCCGAATACGCCACGTACTTCACCGATGCCTCGGTGCTGGCGCCCGCGCTCGGCTCCCCTGCGGTGATCGTCTACGGCCCCGGCGACCCGGACCAGGCCCACGTCAGCGACGAAACCTGCTCGGTCACGGCGATCCGCGAAACCACCGAGGCGCTGACCCGCCTGCTCACCACGTGGCGCTCGATCCAGGAGTCCACCGACCAGCGCTGACCCGGCGAGCGGATCCGCGATCTCAATGAGGTTTTTCCATCCTCGTTTTGCGTGGCGGTGCGGGTGGCGGAACCTCAGACGCCGCCTGGCTGCGGGATCCCGTTTTCATGCATGCCACCTCTGATCTCCGTTGAGATCGCGGCGTCGGGCGCGTGGGAACTCGATCCCGGGCTTCGGGCAAAGGAAGGATGAGAACACTTCCCGACGGAGGCCCGATGCGAGGTTCCACATGACCATGTCCGCACGATCCGACGCGGATGCCGATGAGCTCGACGACACATCGATCGTCGAGCGGTCCTGGACGGACGTCGACGCCTTCGCCGTCATCTTCGACCGGCACGCGGTGACCGTGCACCGATTCCTGGCGCGCCGGGTCGGCGGCGAACTCGCCGACGATCTCACCGGCCAGACCATGCTGGTCGCGTTCGACCAGCGGCGGCGGTTCGACCTCACCCAGCGCAGCGCGCTCCCGTGGCTGTACGGGATCGCGACGAATCTGCTCCGCAGGCACCGCCGAACCGAGGTGCGACAGCACCGGGCGCTGGCCAGGGCCGTTCCCGAAACCACCTATGAAGGCCACGACGAGCTGGTGTCGGACCGGGTCACCGCGGCGGCCCAACCGCTGCGGAAAGCGCTCGCGGGACTCTCCCCGGCCGAGCGCGACATCGTGCTGCTCATCGCTTGGGAAGGCCTCTCCTACGACGAAGTCTCGGTGGCGCTCGGCATTCCGATCGGAACCGTCCGCTCCCGCATGCACCGCGCCCGCCGGAAACTGCGCGAGGCGCTCCCCGAGGAGGACCACTGACATGGACGAACTCGATCTGCTCTCCCGGCTGCGGCCCGATGCCGCCGAACCCGAACCCGCCGTCCTCACCAAGCACCGGATCGCGCTGCTGAACCACGCCACCAACCCGCCGCGGCGCTGGCCGGTTCCCCGCTTGGCGATCGGCGTTGCCGCGCTGGCGACGGTCGGCGTCGTCACCGCCGTGGTGGTCCTGCCCGACACGGGGACGCCAACGGCCGCGCCGCCTCCCGCATCTGTCGCCCCGGCGTTCTCGTCACCAGGTGTGGTGCTGGCCAACGCGGCTGATGCGGTGTCCAGCACGCCAGCGGGGCAAGGCGACTGGACCTACCTGAGCACGGTCGACGTGTACGAGGACGCCGGCAAACGCGTCGTCCGCACCGAGGTCTGGCAGAAGGTGGACGGCACGGACGCCCTGGTCCGCATCGACCGCGACGGCCAGGTCGACGAGTTCAGCCCCGTCACCGACGGCTTGGGGCCGCCTTCGCTGTACAACCCGACCTACGAGTACTTGACCACGCTGCCGACCGATCCCACCGCGCTCCGCGCCGAGATCTACGCGCAGGTGCAGGCGGACTTCGACCGCTCCGGGCCGGGCGCCCAGCAGCTGTACACGGTCGATCAGCTGGTGTTCCAGATGATCGGAGGTCTGGTGCGGGGTGCCGCGCCGCCAGAGCTGAAGGCCGCGCTCTACCGCGTCGCGGCGACGGTCCCGGACGTGGAGTTCGTCGACGACGTCACCGATGCGGTCGGCCGCAACGGGGTCGGAGTCGCCCACGCCGTCAACAACGCCGGCGACCGCGCGGTCCTGATGTTCGACCGGAGCACCTTCCAGGTCCTCGGGGTGCAGACGGACGTCCACGACGGCCGCGCCGAGGCCGACGCCGTGCTCACCTCCGGACTCGTAGCGGGCGCCGGTCAGAAGCCGTGACCGGGGGTCGTGAGTGCGAAAACCGCCTGGAGCCGGTTTTCGC